>NZ_JBFUMH010000021.1:0-49215 GCF_054049475.1 Microvirga sp. P5_D2
CATCTTCAACGACTTCGAGGAGGTAGTGCGCCAGCGCCCCGCAACAGTCGCCGCCGTGTCGGTTGCCGTCGGCTTCCTGGCCGCGCGGTTCCTCAAGAGCACGGCGGAGGATCTGAGGCAGGATCGTTTGAACCCGCAGGTCTCGCAGGGTGGCCGCAACCGGACTCGACAGGCGCAGCGCTCGGGCAACCGAGCCGGTGCGTGACGGAGAGCGCACATGCAGGGCAACGGTCAACAAACCATTCAGGGCCTCGTCGGTGAGGCCCTGCGCGAATCCACCGATCTCGCCCAGAAGGAGTTCACGCTCTTCCGGACGGAAATCTCGCAGAACATCCGGACACTTTTCATCGGCCTCGCCATGATGGTGGCCGCTGCGGTCTTCGCCATCGCCGCCGTGATGCTGCTGACGGAATCTCTCGTCAAGTGGTTAGCAACCGTTCTCAATTCAGAGGCTCTTGCAGCGCTCATCGTCGGCGGTGTGATGGCGATCATCGCCATCGGTCTCGGCCTCTACGGACGCAATGCCATGTCGGCTTCAACGCTTACACCGCAGAGGACGATGCGTTCGCTCAAGCGCGATGCGGAAGTTCTCTCCGAGAGAGGTGCATGATGACACAGAGCCTTCAGGATCTGGAGCGGGATATCGAGCAGAGCCGCGCTCAGCTCGATCAGACCATCGACCGGCTCCAGAACAAGATGACCGTCTCTGGCGTCGTCGATGACATGCTCGGTACCGCGCGCACCAGTCAATACGGCCCGGTCTTCGACCGCATGCTCGACACGGTTCGTCAGAACCCGGTTCCCGTCATGCTGATCGCGGCCGGTCTCGGTCTCCTGGCATATCGCCTCGGCCGTCCGGTTCGCCAGCGTCCGACGCGGCTGATTCCTGCCGACGAAGACTTCGTCACGGAGCAGGATCTCGCCATGGAGAATGACGACATGCGTCTTTACGGATCGGGTGCCGCACCTCTCCACGATCCCGATGACCTTTACTACCAGCGTCGCAGAATGAACCCCGGAATTTGAAGAACGAACAGGAGCTTTTCATGGCGAACAATACCAAGAACGAAGGCGGCAAACCGCAAGCCGACAAGCAGGCCGACACCGGAACCGGCAAGGTTTCCGCCGGAACGTCGGTCGGCAATATCGGTGAAGCCCCAATGCCGCATGCGCATGACGAGAAGAAGGGTGCGCAAAGCTCGACACTCGCCTCCCATACGTCTCACCCAATGGGCGGCAATCAGGGTGATCGTTCGAAGACGGAGGCCTCCCAACAGCGCAGTTCTCAGGATGAGAAGTCTTCCATGACGGACAAGGCTCAGGGCGTGGCGCAAGACGTGCGCCATCGTGCTGAAGAGGCTTATGAGGGTGCTTCCGATTGGGCGCGCGATACTTACGAGCGTGCATCAGACTGGGCGTCTGACACATATGAAGGCCAGCGTCGCCGCGTGAGCCATATGGGCGGCCGTTCGTCGAAAGCTTTCGGCCAGGCGCGCGGCGGTGTGCAGCATTACGTATCTGAGAACCCGATGGTCGTGGGCCTCGTCGGTCTGGCCGCCGGGCTTCTTCTCGGTGCGCTTCTGCCGCGTACGCGCCGTGAGAACGAAGCGTTCGGCGAATGGGCCGATGAAGTCCGCAACCAAGGTGTTCGCTATGCACGCGATGCCGCCAGCCGCGGGCGCGAATATGTGGAAGAGAGCTTCAGCGGCGATGAGCCACGCTTCAGCCGTCACGAGAGCGAATTCGGCTCGAACCCGCAGGACGCCAACCGGCATTGATGCAGGCTATCCCTGAACGACAAAAGCGCCGGCAGAGATGCCGGCGCTTTCATTTTGCGGGGAAGCGAAGGGGCAATCGCACCCTGCGGAAATGGCAACGGCCACGGCGAGAAATGCGCGTACATCCGGCGTCATTCCTCAGCATCGTGACCGTATCTGATGGGCATGCGCCACCAGTTAAGTATGAGATGGTGCCGATGTTTCAAAATTTCAAGAGGTGCTCCAGGAAATCCCGCCAAGCTGCCTCAAAGCATGTGCTTCGCCGCTCATGCTTAACCATGTAAGCGTTAAAAACCCTGTATTTCAGCGGCAAAGCTGGAACTTGGAACTTTTTGAACCGTTTCCTCAAGGATTGGAATAAAGTTGCGTTTCACCTGTCTTAAATCGGCAGCAGACGTGATTTCGCTAAAATCTTTCAGCGGAGCGATAGTGTGCGTATTTTAATTTTAGAGGACGACCCATTCATCGCACTCGATCTTCAGGCCATCCTCGAAGCGGATGGCCACGAGATCATCGGCGTTTTCGAATCCGTCGATGATGCCTACGAGCATATCGAAGATGGTTTCGACTATGCCTTGCTGGACGTGGACGTCGTCGGCGGCAAGAGCTTCGGGGTGGCGAGCGCGTTGGCCGAACGGCGCATTCCGTTCGCCTTCGTTTCAGCCTCGTCGCCGGGCGATCTACCTCATTCGCTCCGTCAGGCCGCTTTCATTCCAAAGCCGTTCGAGGAGAAGGCTATTCTGGAGTCGCTTGCCGACACGCCTTGACCGACGCCCAACTCTCTTCAAAGTAGATCATTGCCCCTCATGACCACTCCGCGCCTCGGCTTCTGCTGCAAGTACCTTCCCGAAGACGGCGCAGCAGATGTGGCGCGGCAGATGAACACCATGACGGTGACGATGACCTATCTGGGCAGGCAGGATGCCACGGCCGCCTATGACAAGCTGTTGGCCGTTGTCTCGCACAATCTCGAAGCCGTCACGCGCCAGATCATGCATGTGGCGAGCCGCCCGAAGCTGGAGCGCCTGCATCGGATGTCGAGCGACCTTCTGCCCGGGTACACCCATGCCTCCTGCCAACAGCTTTATCGGGATTACGACCTACGCAATCTGATCGAGATTAAGCTCGCCCGGGCTGGGCAGCTTGCGCGCGAGCATGGCGTGCGTCTCAGCATGCATCCGGGCCAATTCTGCGTCATCGCATCGGCCAATCCCAATGCCGCAACAAATGGGATCGCCGAGTTCGAGTACCATGTCGATGTCATGCGTCTCATGGGCTATGGCGATGGCTGGCATCCGCATGGCGCCCATATCAACATCCATGGCGGAGCGAAGGCGCTGGGGGCCGAGGGCATCCGGGGCGGCTTGGCGAACCTCTCCGCGACCGCCCGCAACCTGATCACCATCGAGAACGACGAGGTAAGCTTCGGCCTCGATGATCTGCTGCCCCTGGTGGACGATGTGCCGCTCGTCCTCGACCTGCATCACCACTGGATCAAGTCCGGAGGCGAATACATCGAGCCGGAAGACCCGAGGATCGGCCTCATCAACCAATCCTGGCGTGAGGTTCGGCCCCTGAGCCATGTGAGCGTCTCACGGGAGGAGTTGCTGCCGGCCTGCGATATCCATGCGCTTCCCGATTTTCAGGTCCTTACGGAGGCGGGCATCAGGCCAAGGGACCTTCGAGCCCATTCCGACCTCATGTGGAACGTGGCGGTCAACGATCTCGTCGCCCGGCACCTTGCCTGGTCCGATTTCGAGGTCGAGGCGAAGATGAAGAATATCGCCTCCGAGGGATTGGCGCTCCATGTGGAAAAGGCCCTGGACCGGCAAAGGCTTGCAGTCTAGGCGTAACTTTGTTTCTGAGAAGATGCCTGAAATCCACAAGTGGTCTCTTGGAGGTCTGGAACCAAACCGCTACGGCGGCGTTGTTGGGCATTGTGCAGTAGCTTGAGCAGTCGATGTCCGAGAGCCAGTCCACAGTTCTTTTGGTTGAAGACGAACCCCTCATTCGCCTCTTCATTTCCGAGCTTCTCGAGGAAGCTGGTTTCAAAGTGGTCGAGGCCGCCAACGCCACGGAGGCCATGGTCCTCCTTGAGGCCGGGCTGGGCGTCAACGTACTCCTGACGGATGTGGATATGCCGGGCGGCTGCAATGGTTTCGAGCTTGCCCATAAAGTCCGTAAGTCCTGGCCGGAAGCGGAGATTTTGATCATGTCGGGCCGGCAGTGGCCCGCCCAGGGGGACTTGCCCCTCGGGGCCGCTTTTCTGGCCAAGCCATGCCCGAACGAAGCCATCGTATCCTACGTCTATTCCGCAGCGGAACGGTCGAAGAGGTCTCATCAAACGGCCAAGGCTCACCCTGCTTCCTACGAGACAGGCAAGATCGTCCCCTTTCCGAAAACCGCCTAAATTCCTGAAGTCTATCTTGCTGAAGGCGAGGAGCAGACATAAGCTCTGCCGGAATTGAGCTTCCTTCGGGGGCTGGGGCCTAGAACAGTCTCCGGAATATCCGACCCAGGGAAGGTCAATGAGCTGTCGGAGCCAGGACCTACTGCCGACGACAAGCTTTCCCATCCTACTCCCGGAGGAATACATGCCGACCAAGACCACAGACGGAAAAGCCGGAGCGAAGAAGGCTGCTGCTAAGCCCGCCGCCAAGAAGGAAGCTGGCGCCAAGCCTAATGCTCTTCAGAAGCCCCTGCAGCCGTCCAAGGAGCTGGCAGCCATCGTGGGCTCGAACCCGCTCCCCCGCGGCGAGGTTGTGAGCAAGATGTGGGAATACATCAAGAAGAACAACCTGCAGAACCCCGAGAACAAGCGCGAGATCATCGCCGACGACAAGCTGAAGCCAATCTTCGGCAAGCCGAAGGTGACCATGTTCGAAATGAACAAGCACCTCGCTCAGCACCTGAAGTAGGCGCTCTCTACTCTAAAATCAGGAATCCTGCCGCCATTGTACGAGCGGCAGGATTTCCGGCCTCTGGCCCGGGGCACGCCTCCAAGGGTCTACGGCCCATTCCCTGCCCGTCCGCTTTTCCGCGATGATGGCGGTAAAATGCGGGTAGCGCCCGTCGAAGAAGAAGCCACGCGATTCCGGCTGATCGACCCGGTGATATGTCAGCAGGCCCTGGTCCTGCAGCACCAGCAGCAGGCTCAACGTGTTGGCCGTCTCATCGAGACAATCCATCTGTCCGTGAACATTCGACATCTGCGGTGGTGAACCCGGAATGTCCGGCCGGCCACCGAGGCTTGCCGAGACATAGGCCGTATAGGTGCCGACAACCTGCGCCAGGGCCTGCCTTTCCGCCTCCGGAGAGCCACTCCCCGCCCTCAACAGGGCGCTTGCCCGGTTGATCCAGGCTCCGTCCACAGAAATCGCCTTGCGACGTACGCAGCCATAGCCATGGCAGGCGATGATCTGTGTGCCTGCCGGTGCCACATAACCCCTCTCCTGAAACCAGCTCTGTGGGTTTTGCGCCGCATGGGCGGGAGAAAATGCCATCAGCGGCAGCACGACCGAGATGAGAAGTGGCATCGCTTTCATGTTGGGTTTACCTATGGCTCCGAAGCTGATCCGTATCCCCGGTCATTTAGGTCAGATGATCGCGCTGCCTACCGTTACGGAATGGGATCGCGCGTCGTATCATTCGAGGTATTCATGTCCCGCATCGTCTTCCTGAACGGCTCCTTCCTGCCCATCGAAGAGGCCAAAGTAGATTTCATGGATCGCGGCTTCATGTTCGGTGATGGCATCTATGAGGGCGTGGGCGTCCTCGGCGGGCAGCTCATCGACAACGATGCGCATCTGGAGCGCCTGGAGCGGTCCTTGAGGGAAATCCGGATCGCCAATCCCTATACCCGTGCCGAGTGGACTCATCTCCAGGAGGAACTCGCGCGCCGCAACGGGATGGAAGAGGGCTTCATCTACTTCCAGGTCACGCGCGGCGTGGCTGAGCGGGATTTCACGTTCTCCGAGAACGCGGCCCCCACGGTCGCCATGTTCACCCAGGCGAAGGCCATCGCAGCCTCTCCAGCCGCGCAGACCGGCGTCGCAGTCATCACCGTTCCGGACATGCGCTGGAAGCGCCGCGACATCAAATCCATCAATCTGCTCGCGCAGGTTCTGGCCAAACAGGCGGCCAAGGAAGCCGGTGCCCTGGAGGCCTGGATGGTCGAGGACGGTTACGTGACGGAGGGCGGCTCATCGAGCGCCTTCATCATCACCAAGGCCGGGCGCATCGTGGTGCGGCCTCTCTCCAACGCCATTCTGCCGGGCATCACGCGCCGGTCCCTGCTGGCTCTCTCCGAGGAGCACGGCATCGGACTGGAGGAGCGCCTGTTCACGGTCGAGGAGGCTTATGAGGCCGCCGAGGCCTTCCTGACCAGCGCCTCCAACTTCGTGCTGCCCGTCGTCACCATCGACGGCCGCCCCGTGGCCGACGGCAAGCCCGGCCCGATCACCCGGAAATTGCGCGAGATTTATCTCCAGATGGCGGCCGCGCCGCGCCTTGCGGCCGAGTAATCGAAGCGGAACTGCCTCAAGGATCGCCCGTTGCCTCCCCAAAGGAGCGATCCATGAAGCGAATCCTGGTTCTATCCCTCGCCATGGCGGGCAGCATCACCACCGCCCTGGCGCAAAATCCCGAGGTTCTCCAGCAGCAGGCGCCGAACATGCCTCCGCTGCAGCAGATGCCGGCCGAGAAGGTCGCGCCCAAGGAGCCGTCGGAGACAGGCTCTACCGGCAATACCTTGAGCGACAAGCTTCAAAAGAGCGATGGCGTCATTCGTCCTCCGCAGACGGCCACGCCCGATATGAGGGTGCCCGCGCCTGTGCCTGAGCCGGGCACGACGCCAGTCATTCCCGCGCCCGGCGGCCCGGGCGGCAATCCACTGGTTCAGCCTAAATAAGGTGATCTGATCAGGATGCGGTGGGGGCCGTGCGGTTCTGCTTGCCGCCCTTCTTCCGCCGCTGGTTCCGACTGCTGCCGTCGCCGCGCGGCTCTGCCGACTTGCCGTTGCCCTTCATCACCTGGGCCGCGACCTCGGAGATCTGGCGGCGCAGGTCTTCATTCTGGTTGCCGAAACTCTCCTGAGAGGCGAGACGCTCCTGCGCCTCGTCGCGCTCTGCCTCGATTTCGCGGATCCGCTGCTCCAGAATGAGCCCGCGCTCGTGCTCGGCGGCAATGTTCTTGACCAGTTCGGCAAGACGCTTGCGCTCCTCGGTCAGCTCCAGATGGCGCTCTTTCAGGGCACGCTCGAAGTCGTTTCCGCGCGCCGTCTGGGTCATCAGCCGGGTTTCGAGATCCGAGATTGCGATGCGCTTGGCATCGAGTTCGCTCAACGCACCTGTCAGGCGCTGATCCGTATCGGCATATTGCGTTTCGAGACGCGTGAGCTTTTCCACCGCGTGGATGAGGTCGGTCTTCGTCCTGGTGCGGTCCCCGTGCGTCAGGTCCAGCTCCATGCGCGTCTTGGACAGCTCGTCCAGGGTTGCGCGATGGGCGTTCTCGAGCGCGGACAGCGTTTCGCGTGTGCCGTTCAGGAAGGTCCTGGTCTGCGCGAGGTCTTGGTCCGTCACGCCGAGGATGTCCTGAGTGGAGGCGAGCTTGCTTTCCAGCTCCGTAATGATTTTGTCGCGCTCGGTAAGGGCGCCTTCGAGGGCTTCGATGCGCACGGCCCGGCGGCCGAGTTCTTCCATGCTCTGGTGCTTGGCGGCCATGGCTTCTTCCGCCTTGCGCTCAATCCGCCGCTGCAGCACCGCGAATTCGGCGCGCAGGTGGTCCTTCTCCGCCGTCAGTTCGGAGATCGACATGGGAAACAGCGCCTCGGCCCTGCGGCGCGCGAGGCGCTCGGCACGGGCATTGATGGCGGGAATGATGAGAAGGGCGATAAGGGATGCTGCCACAAACCCCAGCGCGAAAATCATGATGGTTTCGACCACGCGGACGCCAACTCCAAGATGCCTGACCGGTAACGCTCAAGCACCTTGCCTTGTGCCCGCGCAGCTTTCCAGAGCGATCATGCCCCGGCTTGCCGGTTGTAGAGCATTTCGAAGAGGTTTCTACCGGCGCGGGATAAATCCGCGCCGGATTGGTGTCTTAGAAGGGATTCCATGTCGGCTCTGGGGTGAATTTCAGGTAGCCCATGTTCACGCCGAGCCTCGCGCCGACGCCCGCCCTGATCGGCACCACGACCATCTCGTCGGCCGCAGCCGCCGTCACGCCGAAGCCCCCGATGAAATAGGCCGAGCCGTCGATGCCCACGAAGCGCTTATAGAGGGCTTCCGTGAAGGGCATGTTGTAGACCAGCATCATGGTCCGGGCGCCTTCGCCACCGAAATCGAATCCAATGGACGGACCCTGCCAGAAGACGCGGCGCTCCCCGGCATTGCGGGTGAACAGCTTGCCCTCGCCGTAGCGAAGACCGCCGATGATGGCGCCGGAGGCTTCCTGTCCGAGGATATAACCATTGGGTTCGCCCCAACGGCTGATGGCCTCCTGAAGCGCCAGCGCCAGGCCGCGGGAGGCCGAGCCGAAGAACTGATGGCCGGAATCCACCAATTCGTCGGAACGGAAGGAATCGGGCCGGCCGGGATTGCTTGCATAGGCTTGCTGAACCCTCTGGGCCGAGGCCTGCATGGGCAGGGCGCTGAAAGCAGCAAAAGCTGCGGCAGCCAGCAACGGAATTCGGGAGCGCATGGGCTATCTCCTCGTCTTGAGACAGGGGACGATCCGGCCGCACACAGCCGGACGGCTTCTATCGAGCCCCAAATTTACGGGCATCAACCCTAACAATCTCTGTACGAGTCGTTCATTATTGCCGCAGGGGAAGGTTCGCTTTGTATAACCTGATCCCTGATGTGAAACTTATACAGGGGCAAGGGGCTGGATCGGCCCACTTTCTGTCGGCGTCACAGGAGCTGTAGCTTGCGGCGCCTTTTCCCGAAGTGACTTTACTTCCGAGACAATTTCCTTGTGGAACGTGCTGTATCCAGGATCATGAAGCTCAAGGTTTAGGATGACCCAACCGAAAACAACAACGTTCAGCAGAATACCTGCGCTCGCTTTGGCTACAACAGCAGTCCAAAGCGAGCCTAGATATGCCGCTTCTGCCATTGAATAGGAACCTCGATTAGAGCCGGAGTATCCACTCGTCGTCAGGATCTCCATAATGAGATAAAACAATCCTCCCAAGTTTACGGGAATAAGCAGAACTACCAGTAACGCCCCAAACCCATTTACTCTGACTTTCATATAATCCTCCCAATTCGCCACCTAGGGAATGTGAGGATGTTGCAAGTGTCAATTAGAAATTGTTAAGCCGCTGCGACCGGCAGGTCGAGCTGCGGCGCCAGGGCGGGATCGCCCATCGCGGCGAAGGGGCCATTCAGATAGCCTCGATCCTCATGGCCGTAGGTGAGGGGGGTGCTGCCCGGGCCGACCACGCTGCCACCGGCGCAGCAGAGGATATGGTCGCCCGCCGCCGTGTCCCATTCCATGGTTGCGCCGCAGCGCACATAAACATCCGCCTCGCCCGAGGCGATCAGGCAGAATTTCAGGGCTGAAGAAGTCATGCGCCGCGTGCCGATGGAAAGCACGGAGAGACAGGCTTCCGTTGCGACATCGCCGTGGCGGCGGCTCACCAGGGCAACGAGGCCGTCCTTGGGCGCCTGGCGAATCTTCGCCTCCCGCCAGTCGAAGCCGCTCGCCAGATCGGCGGGGAGGGGGCTTGTCCAGGCGGTCGTTCCGGCCATCCAGATCGAGCCCATGGCGGGCGCGGAGACAACGGCCGCAATCGGCCGGTTGCCCCGGACCAGAGCGATGTTGACGCTGTACTCGCCGGTGCCGTTCAGGAAATCGCCGGTGCCATCCAGCGGGTCCACCAGGAAAAAGTATTCGCCGGTGGTTGCGGTGCTCGCGGTTTCCTCAGCGACGATGGGAATGCCGGGCCAAGCTTCGTGAAGGCGCTGGATGATGAGCTCCTCGGCCGCCAGATCGGCCGCCGTGGTGGGGCTTCCATCATCCTTGATCCGCTTGTCGATGAGGGCATTTTCCAGCCCCAGCAACAGGTTGCCGGCCTCCCAGGCGATATGGGCCAGCCGCTGGGCGATTTCGTCGGGGTTGGAGTCATCGAGACGCATCATCGATTTGTGCCTGCTCTGCTAAGATCTGTCGATCTCTTTTGACTGCTTTCCAAAGAACTCGTTGCCGGGTATCCGGTTCACRTTCTCTTTCCTGTTTGGCGCTATTCATGACGGCGAAATCCAGCATTTCATGAATCCAACGCTGAACTTACGGTGCTTCCGGAGCCCTCATGGCCACCATTTCCCTTGATTCGCTCGATCTTGCCGCTCTTCTCTGCTCGCGCGTCTGCCACGACGTGATTTCGCCGGTCGGCGCGATCGTGAACGGCTTGGAGGTTCTGGAGGACGACAGCGACACCTCCATGCGCGAATTCGCCCTCGACCTGATCCAGAAAAGCGCCCGCCAGGCCTCCGCCCGCCTGCAATTCGCCCGCCTCGCCTTCGGGGCCGCCGGATCGGCGGGAGCCTCCATCGACTTGGGCGATGCCGAGCAGGTGGCGCGCGGCATGTTCCTCGACGACAAGATCACCTTCTCCTGGTCCTCGCCCCGCCTGCTGTTCCCGAAAAATCGGGTCAAGCTTCTCCTCAACCTGATCATGATCGCGATCACCGCCATCCCGCGCGGCGGCTCGATCGCGGTGACGGTGACGGGCGACGCGGAGAGTTGCCAGTTTGAGATCCGCTCCAAGGGCCTGAACGCCCGCATCCCCGCCCATTCGCAGGAGCTGCTCGCAGGCCATTCCGAAAACGGCACTGTCGATGCGCACGGCATCCAGATCTTCTACGCCGGCATGGTGGCGCGCGCCTCCAACATGAACACCACCTTCAGCATCGACGGCGACGAGGTGACGATCAGGTCGGTGACGGCCTGACTTCAACATGAATGTCATCCCGGACGGAGCACAGCGACGATCCGGGATCGCCTACTATGTGAAGCGCTAGAAACTCAACGCTATCATCCCCACGCGAATGAAAGCGGAGACTCAAGCGCATTCTCACACTCGCATTTCGCAAAACAAAAAGCCCGGCAACATGCCGGGCTTTTTTATTCTCGTATTCGCTTCGCTTAAACCGCGACGCGCTCTTCGGACTCGTTCGGCTCGCGCAGCACGTAGCCGCGGCCCCAGACGGTCTCGATGTAGTTCTTGCCTTGCGAGGCATTGGCGAGCTTCTTGCGCAGCTTGCAGATGAACACGTCGATGATCTTCAGCTCCGGCTCGTCCATTCCGCCGTAGAGATGATTGAGGAACATCTYCTTCGTCAGCGTCGTGCCCTTGCGCAGCGAGAGCAGCTCGAGCATCTGGTATTCCTTGCCGGTCAGGTGCACGCGCGCGCCGCCGACTTCGACCGTCTTGGTGTCGAGATTGACGACGAGGTCGCCGGTGGTGATCACCGATTGCRCATGGCCCTTCGAGCGGCGCACGATCGCATGAATGCGAGCGACCATCTCGTCTTTGTGGAAAGGCTTCGTCAGGTAATCGTCGGCACCGAAGCCGAGACCCTTCACCTTGTCCTCGATGCCGGCCATGCCGGAGAGAATCAGGATCGGCGTCTTCACCTTCGCGACGCGCAATGTGCGCAGAACCTCGTAGCCGGACATGTCGGGCAGGTTCAGATCGAGAAGGATGATGTCGTAATCGTAGAGCTTGCCGAGGTCGATGCCCTCTTCGCCGAGATCCGTCGTATACATGTTGAAGTTCTCGGACTTCAGCATCAGCTCTATGCTTTGCGCAGTTGCGCTGTCGTCTTCGATCAGAAGTACGCGCATGTTCAATCCCCAGCCCATGCCCTTGAGCTTTCGAGTAGCCTTTCGCCACCCATCCGCCGCCGGGCTTGCGACGGATGCCCTTTTGAACTGATTCGTAACGCTAGTTTGGAATGGTTAACAAACCCTGATTCATGCATGCAAGCGCTTAACGACTTGGGCGTGCCAATCTGTCGTTCAAAGCTGTCCCGCTGTGCTCTCAAGATGACCATGCGTAACCGCGTCGCTCCACGTGAAACCCTTGCAAACGAAAGGTTTTGTCTGCACTTGGCTGAGACTCTTGGAGAGCCGCAACCGTGACGGCGAACAGTGTTAACGAAATCGGTAAACGAAAGGTTTACGGGCACTTCAGGGGAGGGGGTGAGAGCCTCTCATTGGAGCTATGGATCTGTGCCGTCAGCGCTTTTCCTTCGCGTCGGTAAGGAAAGGTCAACTTCCATGCGAGATGATGTCTCATACCGGGCGGATAACTGAGCGATCCGCGAGGTACCTGAAACAGCGACGTGTGGAGTTGAATCAAAATGAAGTCGCGGGATACGCTCATCCGCMTCAAGCGCTTTCAAGTCGATGAAAAACGTCGGCGCGTGGCGCAGATCGAGATGATGATGGCCGAGTTCGACCGCATGGCGGCTGACCTCGACCGGGAAATCGCAGCGGAAGAGCACAAGGCCGGGATCTCCGATCCGAACCATTTCGCCTATCCGACCTATGCTCGCGCCGCAGCCCAGCGGCGGGACAACCTTCGCATGTCGGCTCAGAACCTGAACACCCAGCTCGACGACGCCAAGGCCGAACTCGGCGTGGCGTTCGAGGAGCTGAAGAAAGCCGAGAGCCTGGAAGACCGGGAGCGCTCCAGCGAGCGCAACATCGATCCGGCCATCAGCCAGCCCTCCCAGGCCCGTATGCTTCGCGCCACGGCCTGAGATCCTCTCCTGTAGCCTTTCAAAAGGACGCGCCGCAGCCCGGCGCGTCCTTTTCTTTTTCAGCCCTCGGACAGGACTGGAACGTGATCGGCGGAATCGCGCGGCAGGAAGCCTGCAAGGCGCGGATCGTCCGCAACCTCGATGGCGCGCTTGTAGGGCGTGAAACCGGCCCGTCTGTAGAATGCCAAAGCGCCCGGATGATCGAGGGTGCAGGTATGCACGAAGAACCGGCGGATCGGCTTGGAGAAGGCCCGGCGGATCGCCTCCTCGATGAGGAACCGGCCGGCGCCCTGGCCGATGATTCCGGGCACGAGACCGAGGAAGGCAAGCTCGGCTTCTCCTTCCGGCCGGAAGTCCAGCTCCAGCAGGCCGATATCGTCGTTGCCATCATGCAGGGCGAAAGCCTCGACCCTCGGATCGCCGATGATCGCGGCAAGCTCCGCCTCGGGCATGACTGTCCGGCTGAACCAGAGCCACGGTTCGCCGATGCGGCGATATAGAGTTCTGTAACGATCGACGTCGGCCCCGATGGATTGCATCGTCCATCCGGCCGGTGCCGATACGTTCGACAGGCGAGGGGGCTCGTGCATTTCCAGATAGGTGACGATGGCAGCGACCTTGCCCGGCGGCAGATCCGTGTAGCCGTCGAGGTTCAGAAAAGTCTGGTGGTCCGCCATGGATCGCCGTCTCCTGATTGGGATCAGACTGCCGCTGTCTCACGCACGGGATCGAAGGGCAACCGCTCCAAGGCTTGCCTCATGCGGAATTGAGCCGAAATCTTGCTGTCCAGACCATATGTCCAGCCGCTTCGGCCGCCCACCCTCTTGCAGATTAAGGGGATTATGGGCACAGAAGAGGGAACGAGGGAGCGCTGCCGTCTCGATGAAGAATGTGCGTGAGTTCATCTGGCCCGTGATCGGGCTTGCGGCTGTCGTCATTTCCTGTTGGCTTCTCTATCGCGAGCTGCGCGGCATGTCCCTCGACGATGTCTGGGGCAGCCTGACAGCCGTACCGGCCCATCGCTATGCGCTCGCCGGCCTCTCCACTCTCGTCGCCTATGCCGCTCTTGCCTGGTACGACCGGATCGCGCTGCTCCATCTCGGCGTGCGTCACATTTCGTGGCTGTTCGTTTCCGTCACGTCTTTCACCACCTATGCCCTGTCGCACAATATCGGTGCCTCGGTCTTCTCCGGCGCCGTCGTGCGCTACCGGGCCTATACGTCCAAGGGCCTGAGCGCCGCCCAGATCGCGGTGCTCGTCGCCTTGTGCTCCTTCACCTTCGGGCTCGGCACCATCCTGCTCGGCGGCGTGGTGCTGACTGTCAGCCCGACCCTGCTGCATCGGCTCGAGGATCTGCTGCCCTCGGCGCTTACCAATCCTGCGACCGCCCGCATTATCGGCATTCTGCTGCTTGCTTTCGTCACGCTGTATGTGGTCGGCTCCATCCTGCATTTGCCGCCGCTCTCGATCCGCAAGATCAAGCTGGAATATCCGCGGCCGGCCATCATGGTTCGGCAACTGATCGCCGCTCCGCTGGAGCTGCTGGGTGCCGCCGGCATCATCTATTTCGTGCTGCCGGCTCATCTGGAGCCGAGCTTCATCATCGTGCTGGCTGTGTTCCTGGCCTCGTTCTCGGCCGCTCTCGTCAGCCACGCGCCCGGTGGACTGGGCGTCTTCGAGCTCGTCTTCCTGACGGCGATGCCGGACATCCCAAAAGCGGATGTGTTGGCGGCCCTCATCATTTTCCGTCTGTTCTACCTGTTGATCCCCTTCGCCATGTCTCTCGTCGTCGTGCTCATGTTCGAGAGGGCGCGTCTGGCCCAGGCTTGGCGCGGTCGGACCCCAGTCGATACGAGCTCCGTGCCGCCGCCACCGCTGCATACCTCCGATCAATGACCATGTTCTGGCGCCGGCTGCGCTTCGGGCTTCCGACTCTGCTCGGCCTGAAACGGCTAGGCTTCTTCATCCCCTATCGCTATGCGCCGAGCGTGGAAGCCGAGGATTATCCAGCCCTGCGCCCACTCTTCGAGGCGGCAATCCTGCGCTTCGATGCCGTTCTCGGCTCTGTCGAGAGCCACGCACCGGACCTCATACGCATTCTGGAAGGGGAGAGCCCCGCCCGTTTCGACCAGAGCTGGTTTCCACGCCTCGACGCCGTGGCGGCTTACGCTCTCGTGCGCCAGGAAAAGCCCGCCAGGATCGTGGAGATCGGCTCCGGCCATTCCACGCGCTTCATGGCCCAGGCCGTGGAGGATGCGGGCCTGCCGACGCGGATCACCTGCATCGATCCGGCACCCCGCGCCGTCCTCGGCAAGCTCAAGGTGGAGCACAAGCCCGTCCTGCTGCGCGATGCGGAGCCCGGCATCTTCGAGACCCTTGCGGCCGGCGATATCCTGTTCATCGATTCAAGCCACATCGCCATGCCGGGCACGGATGTGGACCGCCTGTTCCTTGATGTGCTGCCACGTCTGGCGAGCGGAACCCTGGTGCATATCCACGACATCACCCTGCCCGATGCCTACCCGGAATCCTGGGACTGGCGCGGCTATAACGAGCAGCTTCTCGTCGGGACGCTTCTGCAGGGCAGGGGTTACGAACTCGTCTTTTCGAGCCATTTCGTGGCTAAGCACCATGCGAAGGCCCTGGCGAACGGCATCCTGTCCCGGATCCCGCTGGTGCCCGGGGCTCATGAAACGAGTGTCTGGCTGAGGAAGCTCTAGGCCGCGAGGGTGGGCTTCTGGCCCGGCTCCGGCACCTGAATGCCCGCCTGCACGTATTCGTTCAGCTTGTTGCGCAGGGTCCTGATCGAGATGCCCAGGATGCGTGCGGCGTGCGTCCGGTTGCCGAGGCAATAGGCGAGGGTATCAAGGATCAGGTGGCGTTCCACATCGGCGATGGTGTGACCCACCAGGATGCTCCTGAGTGCCTCGACGGTCCGATCGGCAGCGGAAGATGGCGGAAAGCCCGCGAATGTAGGGGCAAGGTCTTGCTGTTCCGGCATGTCCTGGGTGCTGAGCACGATTCGAACCTATCCATGTAAGGGTAAGGATTTATGCCCATCTTATGGTTAGGAAGGTCTTAACGCGGCAGGCTCTCAGAGCCGAATTTCCGTAACGGAAATGAAAAAGGCGCCGCTTGATGGCAAGCAGCGCCTCATCGTCTATCGCTTTCAGCGCCCGGCTTACTGCCGGTATTGCTGAATGCGGGTGGTACGCAGCCCGGCGAGTCCATGCTGGTCGATGGACATCTGCCAGCTCAGGAATTCTTCGGTAGTCAGCGTGTAGCGCTGACAGGCTTCTTCAAGGCTCAGGAGACCGCCGCGAACGGCGGCAACAACTTCGGCCTTGCGGCGGATGACCCAGCGGCGGGTGCTGGAAGGAGGCAGGTCGGCAATCGTCAGGGGACTGCCATCGGGCCCTATGACATACTTGACCCTAGGGCGGTGGGGTTCGGTCATGATACGCTCACACAAAAATTCAACGACCTTGATAGGCTCTAACCTACAGGGTGGGGCTTAATGTTTTCCTAAGCCGTCCAGACGGTTACGAGGATGTCTAAACTTAGCCATAAACGTTAATGTTGGCTTATTACGGCGCACTTTCCCTTTAAGAATTGTGGCGCAAGAGCATCGAACCCAAAGTGGACTTACACTTTTGGGATCTATTCCAATGCTCATCTTCTGAGCCGGCGCATCGTTCGGCGCCGATCTGCATGGCCACATTAGTGACCCATCGGGCCGCGCTAGCGACCCGAAGGGCACACTTGTGAAAACCGKGTCCACTTTTCCGCACGATGCGCTATAGAAGGGCTTTGGCACCTCCCGTGCGCCGCCTTGAACGGCGCCTCTGGATGGAATGATGTTCAACTCACTCGACCTAAAAACCGACCCCTCCAAGACCCGCGTCGTCGTTGCGATGTCGGGCGGCGTGGATTCCTCCGTCGTGGCCGCCTTGCTCAAGCGCGAGGGCTATGACGTCATCGGCATCACGCTCCAGCTTTACGACCATGGCGAAGCCGCGCATCGCAAAGGCGCCTGCTGCGCCGGTCAGGACATCTATGATGCCCGCCGGGTGGCGGAGGCCATCGGCATTCCCCATTATGTCCTCGATTACGAGGAGCGCTTCCGCACGGCCGTGATCGACCGCTTCACCCAGAGTTATCTGGCCGGCGAGACGCCGATCCCCTGCGTCGAGTGCAACCGCACCATCAAGTTCCGCGATCTCCTGGAGACCGCCAAGGAGCTGGGTGCCGACATCCTGGCCACCGGCCATTACGTGGCCAGTCGCGCCCTGCCGGATGGGCGCCGCGCTCTGCACCGGGCGGCCGATCCGGACCGGGACCAGAGCTATTTCCTCTATGCCACCACGCCGGAGCAGCTCGACATCCTGCGCTTCCCCCTGGGCGAGCTGCCGAAGGAGAAGACCCGCGAGCTCGCCCGCGAGTTCGGGCTCACCGTGGCCGAGAAGGCCGACAGCCAGGACATCTGCTTCGTCACGCAGGGCCGCTACAGCGATGTCATCGAGCGCCTGAAGCCAGGCGCCGTGCAGGGCGGCGAGATCGTCCATGTGGACGGGCGCGTGCTCGGCCGCCACGAGGGCATCATCCATTACACCGTGGGGCAGCGGAAGGGCTTAGGGCTTTCCGTGGGCGAACCGCTCTACGTGGTCCGGCTCGACGCCAAGGAGGCGAGGGTGGTCGTGGGGCCGCGCGAGGCGCTGGCGACCAAGCTCATCCGCATCACGGACGTGAACTGGCTCGGTGATGTGCCGCTGGAAGCCTTGAGCGAGAAGGGGATGGAAGTCGCCGTGCGCGTGCGCTCCACCCGCGAGCCCCGCCCGGCGCTGTTGCGATCCACAGGAACCGTCACTACGGTCGAGCTGTTATCGGCGGAAGACGGGGTGTCTCCCGGTCAAGCTTGTGTCATCTATGAAAGCGATATTTCGCGGGCACGGGTGCTGGGCGGAGGTACCATAGTCAGGACCGCCGCCGAGGCCGCACCCGCCGCAGCCTGAGGCTCGACATAAGGAACCTGCATGAACGACGGAGCGACCACGGTTCTGATGCGCAAGGCTTATGCGCGTTGGGCGCCGATTTATGACCTCGTCTACGACAAGCTGACGGAACCTGCCGCCCGCGCGGCCGTGAATGCCGCCGTCGCCTGCGGTCCCAAGATTCTGGAGGCAGGCGTCGGCACCGGCCTGTCCCTGGGCTATTACCCCCGTCAGGCCGAGGTCTATGGAGTCGATCTCTCCGAGGACATGCTGCGCCGGGCGCAGGACAAGGTCGAGAAGCGCGGCTTGTCCCACGTCAAAAGCCTGCAGGTCATGGATGTGACCCGCTTGGAATTCGCCGACGAGACGTTCGACGCGGTCACCGCGCAGTTCATCATCACCCTCGTGCCCGAGCCTGAGGTCGCGCTTGCCGAATTCGCCCGCGTGCTGAAGCCCGGTGGCGAGATCGTGCTGGCGAACCATTGGGGCCAGCCCTCCGGCCCCGTCGCCGCCCTTGAGGAGCTAGCGGCGCCGGTCGCCAAGGCCATTGGCTGGAGTTCGTCCTTCAAGGCCGCCCGGGTCGAGGAATGGGCGCGGAGCGCCGGCAACATGGAAGTGGTCGAGCTGAGATCCCTCTTCCCCGTGGGTTTCTTCAAGCTGATGCGGATCAGGAAGCGCGCCTGAGCGGCGCCAAGCGGCCCAAGGGGGCGCTCCGGCTGACTTTGGAAGGCTTGTGCCCTATTTCTAGGATGAGGGCACAACCTGCTGGTAAGAAAGTCATTCCCATGCGTCTTTTCATGTTCACGTCTCAGGCCAAAGACGATCTGCACGCCTTCGCCGGCGACGAATCCGGCAGCAAGCTTCCTGCCAAGTATGGCCCCTGGGGCCTGACCGGAACCCTCAATTCCCGCGAAGCGCCACCCCACAAGTTCTCGCGCCGCGCCATCGAGAATTCGATTTCGGCGGAGGGCTTTCAGCTCTGGCGCATGAAGCCCAAGGGGTAAGCTGAAGGCGGCTGGGAATGAAAGACATACCAAAAGGCTGACGGCGAATCTCGCTGGTTCCGCCGACGGAGCAGGGCACCCCGACTCTCAGCCTCAAGCTCGAAGACACGCGTTATTGGGTGAGCCCATCGAGACGGCCGGCAACAGCTTTAGATGCCGGATCGGGACGGATATTCCGGTCGTCTGACCGGTTTTCCGGGTGCTCACCGAGCACAATCACAGGCCAGCTATAATTTCTTGAGCCAAGCGCAGCCTCATTCTTGACACTGGGGCTCAATCTTCCCTATATCGCCCATGCCTGACGCGGGTTCGCCCCGCGCCCTGGGGCGGAGTAGCTCAGTTGGTCAGAGCAGAGGAATCATAATCCTTGTGTCGGGGGTTCAAATCCCTCCTCCGCTACCACTCTTCAGCCAATCACCGAAAAACCGAATCTGGATTGGCCTTCGGCGGGAAAGCTCGGCAGCTTAGTCTGAAACCCCATCCCGCCCTTCAATCGTCATCAGTGTTGCTGTGTGCCTTACAAGTTCTGTCCCAAACCAATGACTGGTGTGTGGGAGTCGGGCGCGAAATCATCCCAGATGCTCTCGCTGGTATCGCAATCCGTCCGTGTCGGAAGCTGCGCTGGTTGAGCCATTGCATCGGGCGCATCCCAGCCGGAGATTTCGCGGATGATCTTGGCCCGGGTTTCTTTCTGGAACTGCTGGGGATCGCGGACCGGGATCATGAATGCGCCTGCGCCGCCAATGATGCAATCGCGGTAATAGGCATCGATGAGCGCGCTTTCGCGCCGGTCGGTGCCTCTGAGCAGGATAGGCAATCCGTTGATGGTAACGCCGCGGGCCAGCGCCTCGTCGCGCGCTTCCGTCACCAAACGTCCCTGATTGTTGGAGCCGTCGCCCGAGATGTCGATGACGCGCCGTGTGGCCTGGACGGGAGCCGATGCGAAAAGCGCCATGCTGAAATCGATGGCCTGAGAGATGGATGTGCCGCTCGCCCGCTGAATGGGAGCATGGGCGAGGCGATCTGCGAAGGCGAGGCTGTCATCGGATGTCTCGAGGATGCTCCATGGCACCACGATCCGCTGGAAGCGGGGCCGGGCGCCGGCCCATTCCACATAAGTCACCGCGATGCGCCCGAGCATGCCGGCCTGAATCGCCTGATGCATGGGGCTTGAGCGGAACGCTTCGACATAGCCCTGTCGTTGAAGCTGCTGCTCGCCAGGGTCCATGGAGAGCGACACATCGACGGCGAGAATGAGCGCCAGATCCACATCCGGCGGCGCGCGCTGCCAGGCCGGCGCCAGCATCGAAAGGCCGGCGACGAGCACCATGATATGCAAAGCCTTGGGACAGCGCATTGCGACCTCCCTCAAGAATAGGCTCTGATCTCCGGCGGCCTGTGTTGGTCGCTCAGCTTTCTTTTTTGCGATAGGTCTCGTGACAGCCACCGCAACTCTGGCCGACCGGCTGGATCACCGCCTGGAGTCCGGCCTGGTCGGTGACGCGGGTCTGAGCCGCCTTGGCAGCCTGCGCAAGCTTGGCGGCGTGTGCATCGAAATCCGCCTTGCGCTCCCAAATCACCGGCAAGGCTGCGGTTTTGCCCTGGTGCGATCCAGCAGGGAAAAGCGCCGGAATTTGCTCGGCGTTCCGCTCGATGGTCTGGAACGCGGCTTGCGCGCGCGCCGCATCGAAAGGCGCCTGGCCGCGAGCCATCCCGGTCAGCAGGCGCACCTGCTCCTGGTTGCTCTTCATCAGGTTCTGGCGCTGCGTGATCGGATCCCCCTGCTGGGCCACGACGCCGAGGCCGCTGACGATCGACAAAGCTGCTACTACAACGACTGTCTTACGCATGATGCTCATCCTCGCGTGAGGGCAACAGAATTGCTCTTCAGCGGGCGGACGGCCAGTGCGAATGAGTGTTAGAAGGAAACCATTCAGCCGAGCGAGGGTGCCGAACGAGCGGCTGACGGCTTGGCCCTCCCTTCACCTTTCGACCATTCGGTGATTGGGATAATCAGAAAGGATACGGCTCACAGGCAATGCCGTCCTTATCCGCATCGAGGGCGGCTTGGTATCCTGCAAAGCCGCGATAGAGCGGCGTGACGCCGATCCGGCGCGCCTCTGCGCAGCTTCGAAAGGACACAGTCCGCAACAGCGTCTGCTGCGACGACCAGAGGTTCGAGTTCCAGACCCAGGAGTAAAACAGATAAAGCGTCATGACCGCCAAAAGGCCGGTGCCGAGCCAAGTTCGAGACGACCAAATGCGCCATCTGGGCCGCGACTTGCGAAGGCTCTGTTTGGACACAACCTGGAAGCGATGCTTTAGATCCTGGACCTTTTGATCAGGATCYCGCGAAGTCGAGCTTCTATTCCTAAACTTTTCCTGCATCTCAGCCCCATGCCATACTCCCAACTATAAGTTGTTGGCTTTCACAGTTCCATGACATCATGCGTGCAGATGAAGCGAATGCAAGATTTCTAGGAATAAAGCTTCGCTTTGTGAATGTTATGTAATATTGTAATAATGTTCTTTCAGATTGATTTTCATTCAAGGCGCTGGCGTGTTGCGCAAGGTTTCCTCTCTTGACCAGTTAAACTGGCGATTCACCATGCGGGTTCTGCTGCCAGTCGTGGCCAGCACGGCGGCGGCTCTCGTATTGGCGGCGCTTGCCTTGGTATGGGCCGTGCGCCAGAGCGATGAAATTTCCATTGAACGCCAACAGCGGATCACGGAGCGCAGCATCCGCACCTTCGTCGGGGAACTGGCCAAGCAACAAGAAATGGTGGCGGTCTGGAACGACACCGTACGCCAGGTCAACGCGACACCACTGGACGAGAAGTGGCTTGATGCGAATATTGGTGGCTGGTTGAACAAGACTTTCGGGCAGGATCAGGTTTTCATTCTCGATCCCCATAATGCATCTGTGGATGCAGCCATCGGTGGCGTGCGTGTTTCACCATCCGAGTTCGAAAAGGCGAGGCCGGACCTGGAGAGCCTCATAACAGGGCTTCGCGGCGATCCTCACTCCCCTCATCGAGGCCACTCCGCGCGCCCGGTGGACGAGGCCTACCTGACCAGCGGTCGTGCGGTGCATGACGCGCATCTCCTGAAGCTTCAGGGAAGGCCGGCCGCCGTCAGTGCGATGATGATTGTTCCGGAGAACGACGAGATCGAGCAGGTGCCCGGTAGTGAGTTTCTGCTGATCAGTGTTCGCTTTCTCGATGGCAGTTTCGTTCACCAACTCTCTGAGCAGAATCTGATCGAAGATTTGCGCTTCTCCCAGAACAGTGGGACGCAGACAGGGGAAGTAAGCGTACCGCTTCGATCCGATGAGGGAAACTTGATCGGCTATTTCATCTGGCGTCCTGAATTGCCGGGCACGACGATCCTGCGCGTGATCGGTCCGAGTATTGCAGCTGTGTGCGTACTGATGATCGCGGTGATGGCGCTGCTGTCGCGATCACTGCGGCGTTCCATGGCGAAGCTGCGTCACGCCGTCGCCGAACTCCGTGCCAGCGAAGAACAGGCTCATCATCTGGCCTATCATGATGTGCTCACGGGCCTTCCCAACCGGGCCTTGTTCGAGAACAAGCTCGATCGAGTTCTGCTGACGGCGGACGCGCAGGAATCGCTGGCCGTGCTGATGCTCGATCTCGATCGATTCAAACACGTGAACGATACGCTCGGCCATCAGGCTGGCGATTGCGTCGTGCGTGAGTTCGGGCAAAGACTCTCGGCGCTCCTGCGCAGCAGCGATGCGGTTGCAAGACTTGGCGGTGATGAATTCGCGGTCGTACTGGCGGGCATCCCTGGCAAAGAGGACGTCGAGGCGGTTTGCCTGCGGATTCTGGAATCCGTGCGTCAGCCGTTCGATGTTGCCGGCCGGCAAGCCTTTGTCGGCGTGAGCATCGGCGTCGCCCTCGCGCCGGAGGCGGGGACTGAGCGCATGGACCTCATGCGCAAAGCGGACATTGCTCTCTACCAAGCCAAGGCTGAGGGTCGCGGCTGTTATCGCATCTTCACCGCCGCGATGGATGAGACGGTAAAGGTGCGTGGCACAGTCGAAGGGGAACTGCGGGCAGCTCTCGCGGGCGGTAGAGACCTGCAACTCTTCTACCAGCCGCAGGTCGATGTGACCGGCCATGCGATTGTCGGACTGGAGGCTCTAGTGCGATGGCAACATCCGACTCGAGGAATGATTGCTCCTGATCAGTTCATCCCGATTGCCGAAGAGGCTGGTTTGATCTCATCATTGGGAGAGTGGGTGCTGCGGCAGGCATGTCTTGCCTCGAAGCGTTGGCCCGGCCTGTCGGTCGCCGTCAACCTGTCTCCCGTCCAGTTCCGTGCAGAGGATCTAGCCGATCGTCTGATCGCCATCGTTCACGAGACCGGGGCCGATCCGCGAAAACTCGAGTTCGAGATTACGGAAAGCCTTCTGCTTGAAGACAGCGAATTCTCGCGCGAGCATTTGCGAAGGCTGCGCCAAGAGGGCTTCAAGATTGCTCTCGACGATTTCGGAACAGGCTATTCCAGTCTGAACTACCTACGCCGCTTCGAAGTCGACAAGATCAAGATCGACCGCTCCTTCGTGCAGCATATCGGTCAGCAGAATGAGGCGGTCGCGATTGTGACAGCGATTATCACTCTGTGCCGCGCCATAGGTTTGACTGTCACTGYGGAAGGCGTGGAGACTGAGGACCAGAAGATCTTTCTGTCGCAAACGGGATGTAGCGAAATGCAGGGATATCTTTTTTCTCGTGCTTTGCCCGAGGATCAGATCGGCGACTTGCTCAGCCGCCCCGCGGACGTGATTGGCACTGCGTCTGTCAAAAATCACGAGCATCCGCATCCCGAGCGATTTGCAGATAAGTCTGTCGAGGCTGAGAGCCTGATCGCCTGATATGGCCTTCAGGGATGTCTGTCGCCAGCCTCAACGCTGTTCTTCCAAAAGCTCTGACATGGCACTTGGAGAGGGGCGTGTGAGAATCTGAACGCGTCGGCCATCAGGATACTCGATGGTTCGAAGCGTCATCAACTCAAGACCTGAATCAAGACCACGCCTCACACGCTCATCGCGTGTCATTCTCGGCTGCTGCTGACTCGCGCGTGATGAGACGCTCGCTTCCCGTGTTGGCCTGCGCAGCTTCCTCTCGGCCACGACTTTTTTCGGAGCAGGCTTGGCRATGGGCTTCCCGACCGTTTCCGCCGATTTCTCAGCCTGGGTCGTGACCGGCTCTTTTTCCGGTTTGATTGCGGCAGCAGGCGTTACGGGTGCGAGAGGCTTGGTCTCGACCGGGCTCGGTAGCGGCGCGCCGTTATCCGAAGGAGGATCTACCCATGGCCGGGGGGCTTGCGCTAGGCCCGGCGAACCCGTCGCCATGACACAGGCGACCAAAGCGGCGCCTGTCAACCAATGAAACTTCGTAGCCATGGAAACCTCCCTCGTCTGAGAGAAGGAACGCTTGCGCAGCCCCTCATGGTTCCGCCTTGACCTTCCGTCGCCTGCTGTTTGGATACTAGGTCACGCACGATAACATTCCCGTGATGCGGTCGTTATTCGCTCAAGCAGCGACTTGAGAGAGCAGTGTCCCACTTGCCGAACCTTGGCAGGACCCTGACATAGGGTCAGGTTTCATATGAGAGAGGATCATGGATCAAATCATCGCATTAACCGCCGACCCGGCAGCCTGGGTGGCCCTGGCGACCCTCGTCGTAATGGAGGTCGTGCTCGGTATCGACAACCTGATCTTCATCTCCATCCTGACCAACAAGCTGCCCGCCCACCAGCAGGCGAAGGCGCGGCGCATCGGCATCGGCCTTGCTCTCATCATGCGTTTAGGCTTGCTGGGAACGATCGCCATCATTGTCCAACTTACGGAGCCGCTCTTCACAGCCTTCGGCCACGGCTTCTCCTGGCGGGACATCATCCTGATCGCGGGCGGCCTTTTCCTTGTGTGGAAGGCCACAAAGGAGATTCATCACAGTGTGGATCCCAATCCGAACCCGGACCTGTTCGAAACGCGTGGTCCGAGCCTCGGCTTCAGCGCGGCCATCGTGCAGATCCTGCTGCTCGATCTCGTGTTCTCCGTCGACAGCATCATTACGGCTGTGGGCATGACCGATCACATTCCGATCATGGTCGTGGCCGTAGTGACCGCCGTCGCGGTAATGCTGCTGGCCGCCGATCCGCTGTCGCGCTTCATCCAGGCCAATCCCACGGTCGTCATGCTCGCGCTCGGCTTCCTGCTCATGATCGGCATGACCTTGATCGCCGAGGGCTTCGGCGTTCACGTCCCGAAGGGCTACATCTACGCCGCGATGGCCTTCTCGGCCCTCGTCGAGGGCCTCAACATGCTCTCGCGGAGAAGGCAGAAGAGTTCGCATTAACGAAAAAAGGCGCGGTCGGGATAACCGACCGCGCCTTTCTATTGAAGCGTGTTTGATCAGAACACGAAGAAGTCGTGGTATGTCATCTTCAGCTTCGGGGAGAGCTTCGCGAAGGCGATAGCTGCGCCCTTGCCGGATCCGTCGGCGTCGTAACGCAGATATCCCGAATTGGAATCGTACAGGACATGATCGTTCCTGTCCTCGGCAACAGCACCGATCTTGAAGAACGCTTCCTTAAGCTTGCCGGTTTTTGAGCCCAGCTTCTTGAAGATCGCGTTGTCGAGCTTGATCGTATCGTCCTTCACGTTGAACCCAGTGATGACATCCAGGTTCTTGGAACGGCTCAACTTCGTGTCGAAGACAAACACGTCCTTGCCGGCGTCTCCAATGAGTCGATCGTTGCCCAGGCCGCCATTGAGCGTGTCGTGTCCGGAGCCGCCTCTGAGTACGTTCCTTCCGTCATTGCCGGTGATCGTGTTGTTGAGCGAGTTTCCAATCAGTTGGATAGCGTCCGCGCCTGTTCCAAAAAGCTGTTCGACCTCGGGTGCGAGCATATAGCTGACAGAAGAATAAACACGGTCGATTCCACCGCCTCTGCCCTCGATAACCTGATCGCCCCAATGATCGACGTAATAGGTGTCGTTGCCCAATCCGCCTTCCATGCGGTCGGCTCCGCCCATTCCGTCGAGGATATTATCTGCGGCATTGCCGACTAGGACGTTGCCTGACAAAGCATTGCCTTTGGCCCAGATGGAATTGCCGGTCAGGATGAGACGCTCGATGTTGTCGAGGAGTGCGCCGTCGAAATTGCTGTAGACCGTGTCGAAGCCCCCATTGGCAGCTTCGACGACAACGTCGCCGKGATTGTCGATATAGTAAGTATCGTCCCCTTCGCCGCCTTCGAGCCAGTCGGCTCCTGCTCCGCCATCGAGTGTATCGTGGCCGGCGCCGCCTTTCAGAACATTCGCGGCGGCATTGCCGGTCATGTAATTGTTCAATTCGTTGCCGGTCAGGGCAAGGGCAGCGCCACCCGTCGCGACAATATTCTCGACATTCGCAGACAGGGCGAGGTTGATGGAGGTAAGGACGGTATCCACACCTTGCCCGGGAGCCTCGATGGTGAGATCCCCCGCATCATCGACGATATAGATGTCGTCGCCCAGGCCGCCTTCCATGCTGTCCGCGCCCGCCAGGCCGTTGAGCACATTGTTCAGGTTGTTGCCGACCAGGTAGTTTCCGGAAAGGGCAGTACCTGTCGCCCAGATCGCACCGCCGATCAGAACCAGCTTCTCGACTTCGGCTGGAAGGGCATAATCGATGCTGCTATAGATGACATCGTAGCCGCCGGCTCCGGCGCTGAACTTCTCCGTCACCTTGTCGCCGGCATTGTCGACATAATAGACGTCGTTGCCGTCGCCGCCTTCGAGAACGTCGGCACCCGCACCGCCATCCAGGGTATCGTCACCCAGGCCAGCCTTCAGAATGTTTGACGCGGCGTTGCCGGTCATGCGGTTGTTGAGTTCGTTGCCGTTCAGGTTGATGGCCGCGCCGCCTATGGCGAGGATATTTTCGACATTCGCAGACAATGTGAAGTTCACGGATGTGTAGACAGTATCATTGCCCTGTCCGGGAGCTTCGATGGTAAGATCGCCCGCGTCGTCGACGACATAGATATCGTCCCCAAGGCCACCTTCCATACGGTCCTCGCCGGATAGACCGTCGAGGATGTTGTTCAGATCGTTGCCGATCAGGTTGTTCCCCGAGCCGGAATTGCCCGTAGCCCGGATCGCGTTTCCAGTCAGGATCAGTTTCTCGACTTCATCCGGCAGGGCATAATCGACAGAGCTGTAGATGACATCGTAGCCGCCGGCGCCGCCGTTGAACTTCTCCGTCACCTTGTCGCCGACGTTATCGACATAATAGGTGTCGTTTCCGTCGCCACCATCGAGGATATCGGCACCARGGCCGCCGTCGAGGGTGTCATGACCTGCGTTCCCCTTCAGCGTGTTGACGGCCGCATTGCCGATGATGCGGTTGTTCAGTTCATTGCCGTAACCGTTGATGGCTGCGGTGCCGACCAGCGTCAGGTGCTCGACATTCGCCGTCAGCTCATAGGTGATGAACGAAAGGACATGGTCGGTTCCCTCGCCGGGGTTCTCGACGACCTTATCCAGCGAATGGTTGACGACATAAGTGTCGTTCCCGCCCAGTCCGCGAAGCTCCTCGCCTTGCTCCGTGCCATCCATCAGATCGTCGCCGGACGTCCCGTTCCAGATATATCCGGGAACAGAGATGGATCCCCGGTCCATTCCGGAAATCTCGTTGCCGACGACATTAGTGCCGGACGGAGCTTCAGTTACGTTTTCCTTCTCTTCCCGGATGCYGTAGCGCGCATTAACGACGCCGTTTGAGTAGATCTCATTGTTCAGGATCTGGGTGTTGGTGGAGTAGTATATCTGGCCGGAAACGGCAGTATCGTCGCGAAATCGGATATTGATTTCGTCATAAGTGCCGTCCGCTTCCTGCGAGTTATTGTAGATCGTGCTGTTCTGCACGATTGTGTCCGTTGCCCCCTCGATCCGGATGCCCTGTCGCAGATTGCCGTAAACCTTCGCGCCGTCGATGACGACATCATCGGATAGTTTGACGAGAATGCCTTCCTTGGTGTTCCCGTAATACTCGCCGCCAATGATCCGAACGTCGGTCACCCAGTCGATTGTCGTGGAGCCTTCGCGGGGAAGATCGCCACGCTGCACGGTGATGCCTGCCGAACCGTTTGCGTAAGCCTTGTTATTGATCAGGTCGATGTCAGTGCTTGCATTCTGGATGTTGAAGCCATGGCGATCGTTATTGTAGGCGCTGTTGTTCTCATAGACGCCGCCGACTACGCCGTCCGCCACGAAGCCGTCGAGACCATTTCCGTGAGCGACGCTGTTCTTGATGGTGACATTGTGCGAGGTTTCGTGAGGATTGAAGCCGTAGGCGGTGCAGTCTTTGATTTCCACGCCGACAAGGGTGATGTCCTCCTGAAGCTCTTCCTTGTCGCCGCAGATGAAACCGGCCTGATGCCCTGTGTTGTTGGCACGATTGCCGTCGATGGTCAGGTTGGCGATCGACACATCGTTGATCTCGCCAAGAGCTGTTCGAACAATGCCATTGATACGCTCATTGAAGCCATCGGCGAGCCTGATCGTCGTTTGCCCCATGCCTTGTCCGACGAGCGCGACGCCACTAAGCAGTTCGACCGGACCCTTTGATGGATTGGTCGGATCGCCGGTGACTGCATATGTGCCGGCGGAAAGTTGAACAGTGACTTGTCCCGCACTTGGGTTGAGGAGATAGGCCTTGTTTGCATTCGCGATGGCCGTGTTGATAGCAGCCATATCCTGTGCGGCGTTTCCTGTCGGAGGCGCGACATTGATGATTGTGGGCATAGACGACGTCCCTTGGTTTGCATTCTTGATATAGCAAAGGAGTGCCGTCGTTCGACTGAGCCTTCGAGGTAACCCGTCAGGCAGAAGGAGTATGGAGGGTTAGATGTCTAGCATTACACTTTGGAAAAATTTAGGCTGCCTTACAGAACGAGCGCGTTAAAAACAAAGAAGCCCCGGATTGCTCCGAGGCTGCGATGCGTCATCGTGATCGACAGGATCAGATGATGATGAAGTGAGAAGCCATCAGCGACAAACCCGCGTCAATTCTAGCGAATTGAACGGCATCTACATTTCCGCTGCCATCGGCATCATAGAACACGGCGCCTGTTTTGTCGTCGTACACGATCCTGTCACTCGGATCGCTGGCTTGTGCCCCGATCACGAAGCTGTCTGCCGAGAGCCTGCCGGATTGGATGCCGGTATAAACGGAATCGTTGAGGCGAATGACGTCGTCCCTCAGGCTGAAATCTCTGATGACGTCCATATTGGTCTTGCTGTTGGGCGTCGCGTCGAACACGAAGGCGTCTTTGCCTGCACCACCCACGAGCGTGTCATTGCCGCCCTTGCCGTACAACTTGTCCGGACCGCCATATCCGTAAATGACTTCCTTGGACGAACTGCCGCTCAGCACATTGTGCCCGTTGGTCCCCTTGACCGTTTTCGTCACGTTGGAGGAAGGAGAGGCAGCGGCCCCTTTGGACCCGAAGCTGTGGCTGTATGTCAGGGCATAGAATGAAGTCTGTCCGTAGCCCGTGCCTTGCGTTTCATTCACGCCGAGATAGACGCCTGCCTTGAAATAGAATTTGTCCGTGTCCCAGACGTCGTTGATCCGGGACTGTGACTTATAGACGTTTCCGTCTGCCCGAACGACCACCTCCAGAAAATCGCCCTTCGCCTTGATGGAATATGAGAACCGTTCATCCAGAGAAACGTTCGGCTTGTGCCCCGATGCATTCTTCAGGTCGAAACGGAGTTCCTTGTTCCCCGCGCCTGCCCGATCGTTCTTGAAGTAAATGGTGTTGTTTTCCCAATACAGCCGGACCAGTTCCTCGTCCTGACCGTGAACCTGGCCGATGACGACGCGTCCGCCTTTGCCGCTGAAGAGGGTAGGGGCCGTATCGACTTCGAGCGTTGCAGAGAGGGTGCCGCCCTGGGCAAGCGTCCATGCGGCGCGCTCGGAGCCCTTCATCTCGCGAAGCTCGGTGCGGGCATATCGAGAACCGCTTGTCGTGGCGCCTTCTACAGGTGCATTGAAGACCATCGCTCCATCGCTCCCAGTATAGAAGTAGCTGGGGTTCTGATAGTCGGCGAGTTTCTTCACCTCGACGGCGGTCCGGGAGAAGCTGCCGGAGGCATCCACGGGAAGTGTAATCTTCCAATTTTTCAAGCTGAAATTGCCGCTCGGAGCGGCATTAAGATCCAAAGCCACTGTCTTGCCCCAAATATATTAGGTCCCATTCCACGGGACTTCTGCAAAATCTTCAATAACGCTTCGATGACGAATGGGCGACGTGGTAAATAGCGGAATGTTGTAGCGCTATATTAGAATAGCCCATTTCAAAGTCTCGAAATGTCAGACTTTTACAATAACTCAACTAAACGCACGGAATCTTTGTTGCTCGGATAAGGCAACATTATGGCAGATGTCAATCTTTCCTTACTTTAAGGCATGATTCCGATGCGTGTGCCCTTGCCTGCACGAATCTCGACGCAGGTAGCCCTGATGGGCTTTTCTAAACGTTATGACCTTTTACGAGGCCTGTGCTCAAACCTGTTGCCATTGCGCCCGCCTGTTGCATGGCTTGCCCAAGAGCCGGGCATTAACTCGTGGCAACCTGTCTGCTGTAGGTGTTTTCAAGCTCTTTCGAGTTAATTTAAGCCATTAGAGGGAGTAACGCTTTGACTTACCCCTCGGGGGTATCTCTCCAGCCGAAATAGTGACGAGAAAAAGGCCGGGTCGATAGTATTTAATAGGCTACACCGGGCGCCGCTTTAAAGATTTCGCGCCTGATTTTCACTGTTGTCCAGCAGGAACAGCCTATGCAAATCAGTATTTTTGGAATTGGCTATGTGGGAGCCGTTTCGGCTGCATGTTTGGCCAATGACGGTCATAACGTCATTGCAGTCGATCCCAATCCGCAGAAGGTCGAGCCGCTCAATGCCGGCATCAGTCCCATTGTCGAGCCGGGTCTCGAAGGACTCATCCAGGAAGGCATTCGCTCCAAGCGTCTGACGGCGACAAGCGACGTCCGCGATGCCATTCAGGGCACGGACATTTCGTTTGTCTGCGTAGGCACGCCCTCCCGTTCGAACGGCTCGCTCGACACGAATTATGTCACCGCTGCTGCCGAGGAAATCGGCGCGGCGATCCGTGAGAAGAACTCCTTTCACTCTGTCGTCATGCGCTCCACCATCCTGCCCGGCACGATGGAAAGCATCATCCTTCCGGCCTTGGAGCGCGCTTCTGGGCGCCAGGCCGGCGTCGGTTTCGGCATTGCCTATTATCCTGAGTTCCTGCGCGAAAGTACTGCGATCGCGGATTATTACGATCCGGGTGCGATCATCTTCGGACGTCACGATCAGGCTACCGTCGACCGCCTCGTCGACCTGCACAAGATCTTCAAGGTCGAGCCTCGTATCGTTTCGATCCGCACCGCTGAAGCGGTGAAGTACACCAACAATGCTTGGCATGCGTTGAAGATCAGCTTTGCCAATGAGATCGGCAACATCTGCAAGGCAGCCGGAATCGATGGCCACGCGGTCATGGATGTTCTGTGCGCAGATACGCGCCTCAATATCTCGAAGGCCTATCTCAAGCCGGGCTTCGCCTTCGGCGGGTCATGCCTTCCGAAGGATCTGCGGGCGCTGCGCTTTGCCGCGCGCAGGCTGGAGGTTCCGACACCTGTTCTCGATGCAACCATGGAAGCCAACGAGGAGCAGCTCCGTCGCGCCTATTCCATGGTTGCCGCCACCGGCAAGCGCCGCATCGGCATCATCGGCCTCAGCTTCAAGCCGGGAACCGACGATCTGCGCGAAAGCCCACTAGTTGAACTCGCCGAGCGTCTGTTCGGCCGCGGCTACGACATCCGCATCTATGATCCAAACATTCAGGTGTCGAAGCTGACGGGCGCCAACCTGCAGTTCGTGCACTCCCATCTGCCGCATCTCACCTCCCTGCTGACGGCGGACATCAATGAAGTGGTCGACCACGCGGAGGTCTTCGTCCTCGGAAACCGGGCAGAAGCCGCGCGCTTGATGAGCGTCGTCGATGACGACCGTCCACTCATCGATCTCGTCCGCATCGATCAGACAAGGTGTTCAAGTGAGCTCTATCAGGGAATCTGCTGGTAACACCGGCAGCGTTCGGCTCTCGGAGTCGGTTTGGGGACATCTACTCTACATCGTTGCCGTTGTAGCTTTTGCGATCGAACTGCCGGGCGAGGTCTACGGCATGATCGGCGGCGGCTTCATCGGAGCGGTCGGCTTCCTGGCAATCTGGCGCTACGGGTGGGGCTTCCTCCACTTCATCCGTGCGCTGGTTTACCGGAAGCGGGTTTTCCCGAGAATGCGCAGGATCGCCGATGAACTCGTGACCGCGCAGGCCCCGCATGCCTACCTGCTCGTGACGACGTTTCGCATCGATGCCGCCGTCACGGCGCGGGTCTACAAGGCGGCTTTTGAGGCTGCTCTTGCAGCCCCGGGGAAAGCCACGGTCGTCGCTTCGCTCGTCGAGGCCGGCGATCAGCGCCTCGTGAAAGCCCTGTACCACAGCGTCTGCAAGGATCAGGACAAGGTCGATCTTGTCGTCGTGCGCATTGCCGGTACAGGCAAGCGCGATGCCCTTGCCTATGGCTTCCGGGCCATCGCGCGCCGCACGCCCTCGAAGGATGATGTCGTTGCCGTAATCGACGGGGACAGCATCGTTCCGCGCGATCTCATCGGGAAATGCGCAGGCTTCTTCCAGTTGGACCCGCAGGTCGGAGCCTTGACGACGGATGAAGCATGCGAAGTGCGCGGCAGCCGCATTTTCCAGGAATGGTATGCGCTCCGGTTCGCTCAGCGACATACCCTCATGTCGTCGATGGGGCTTTCCGGGCGCGTCCTGACTCTCACCGGCCGCATGTCGATGTTCAGGGCCGACATCGTCTGCGATCCGACTTTCGTTCGCCAAGTCGAGCTCGACTACATCGATCATTGGCGTCTTGGCCGCTTCAAGTTCCTGACGGGTGACGACAAGTCCAGCTGGTTCTGGCTTCTGCGGAACGGCTACAAGATGCTTTATGTACCCGACATGGTCGTGATGACGGTCGAGGACCCGCCGGCCACGAATTTCGTGTCTGCCGCGGCCATGCTGATGGTCCGGTGGTTCGGCAACATGCTGCGCACGAACTCCCGCGCCCTTGCCCTTGGCCCGAAGCGGATCGGTCTCTTCACCTGGTGGGCGATTCTCGATCAACGCATGTCCATGTGGACGTCGCTCGTAGGTTTCGCCGTCGCCATGATCGCCGGCTTCTTCATCAGCGGCTATGCGTTCCTGCTTTACGCGCTGTGGATCCTGGCGTCCCGCTATGTCCTGACGCTCTCGCTTCTGGCTGCGCGCCCCCGGGTGTCCGTCTTCTATCCGTTCCTTCTGTACTTCAACCAGATCTTCGGATCCCTGATGAAGGTGCACATCACCTTCCGGCTCGACCGGCAGAAGTGGACCCGCCAGAAAACCACATCTGCGCAAGCTGCAAAACGCCCCTTTGCCGCAAGCAGTATCATGTCGACCTACATGCATAGCCTTTCACTTGTCGCCTTCCTGACAATCCTGGCCTGGAGCGTGGATGTTCTGCCGACGCCGAAAGCTCTCTTCTTTTTTCCATAAGCTGCCGATTTCGAGATGGAGAATCTAGCAATGAAGATGATTACGCATGAAGCTGAGGTTCAACGACAGCACCCCCGTTACCGCCTGYCGATGAAGTGCGTTCATGCTGGGACACAAGTGTCGGTCATCGATCTTTCCGTTGGTGGAATTGGTCTGCGGAGCGGATCATTCGATGCCGTTCCAGGGAATGTCGTGGATCTGACCCTGATCTTTCCCTTCAACGGTTACGAACTCACCCTGCCGGTGCAGGCGGAGGCTCGCTATGTCAACGAGGAGCATGGCCGGGTCGGCATGCGCTTCGTCAACGTCTCGCCCCGGCAGCACAACCTCCTGCGCTTCATTCTCGATGCCTACCTCTCGGGAGAGGTCGTCGAGGCTGGCGACGTGCTGGATGTCGTCTCGCGCCGCAACGAAGGGAAGACCCGTGAAGTGCCGCAGCGCCCGAAACCTCAGGGTCTCATGGAAAACGCGGCGCACTATGGGCGCAACTTTGCCGGATACGGCGCCGTTGCCGCAGTCACGCTGCTCCTTGCAGGCTTCATCGGAACAGGAATCTTCCAGAAGCTCTACATCATCCCCGCACAATCGGCGCTGATCACGGCTGATCTCGTTACCGTCCCCGCGCCATCCAGCGGTCAACTGACCTTTGTTGCGCAAGGCGAAGAAGTTCAAGCGGGCGAGCCGCTTCTCACCATCCAGGGGCCGCAGGGCAGCAGCAGCATCGTCATTGACAGCCCTTGCGATTGCGTCGTCCAGGCCCGCTACAATCGCGCTTCGAACTTCGTGCGTGAAGGCGCGCCGATCCTCGTGCTGAAAGAGAAGACGAGCGCCCCTTACATCGCGGCCAGCATTCCTCAGAGCGAGGTGCTACGCTTCTATCGCGGGGCAAAGGCCGTCATCGAATACGCCGACGGCACGAAGGTGCGGGACGCACAGATCGAGCGTCTTCCCACTCTGTCGGATGGAGATGCAAGCGCCGGGCGCTTCCTCGTCAAGCTCGCGCCCGGTCGCGAACTTGAGAACAGCGCCATCGGACAGCCGGTCTCCGTCGTGTTCGACACTTTCTCCGGAACATCCATCGGCAGCGCAGCGACGAAGGTTCATGCGGGCATGAGCTGGGCAGGCAATCAGATCGCCTCGATTTTTCGCAGTGAGGAGACCGCTGACGCACGAGAGATTTCCGAAGCACCGGTGAAGGCCGACGACAAGCGCATCGCGATCCTCAAATGAGCTTCATGGGCCGTTCCGGCTGCGTACCCGGAGCGAGTTCGAATTATTGGAGATGAATAATGAATAATATCATTCCGGTTTTGATGTGCGGCGGATCGGGAACCCGTTTGTGGCCTGTTTCCCGCTCCAGCGAGCCTAAGCAGTTTCATGCTCTTTCCGGTGAGCGGAGCCTCTTCCAGCAGACGGTCCAGCGCTTTCGCACGGACCTTTATGCCGAGCCCCTCATCATCGTGAACAACAACCACCGGGATCTCGCCCTGCGTGAGTTCGGGGAGATCAGCTCCGGCGCCGTGCGCCTTCTGGTCGAGCCTTCCGTCCGCAGCACGGCCCCGGCCATTGCCGCCGCGGCAGCTCTGATCGCCGAGGAGGACATCGACCGGCWCATGCTCGTCGCGCCCAGCGATCATGTGATCGACCAGGCGGAAATCTTCGCGGAAGCGGTGGCACAGGCCACTGAGGCCGCGCGCAATGGGCAGATCGTCCTGTTCGGCATTCGCCCGACTCATGCGGAAACCGGCTTCGGCTACATCGAAGTCGGCGAGTCCTATGATGAGGCGAGCTACAAGGTCGCCGGCTTCGTCGAAAAGCCGAAGCGCCCTGCTGCCGAAGCCCTTTTCGCCGGCGGTCGCCACCTATGGAACAGCGGAATCTTCATGTTCACGGCGCGCACGATCCTCGAGGAACTCGAGCGTTATGCTCCGGAGGTCCTGGCCTGCGCTCGCCGCGCTCTGGGCTCCGCCAAGCGCGGCAATGATACGATCCGTCTGTCGTCGGAGTTCGATGCGGCCCCCGCGATCTCGATCGATTATGCCGTGATGGAGCACAGCGAGCGCCTTGTCTGTGTGCCCGTGTCTCCTGAATGGCGTGATCTCGGCTCCTGGTCGGCTCTTTGGGACGTCGGGTCGAAGGACGACAACGGAAATGTCTCGCGCGGCGACACGCTTCTCCATGACGTACGCAACAGCTACGTGCACGGCAATTCCCGCCTCGTTGCAGTGCTAGGCGTGGAGAGGATCGTCGTGGTCGATACGGCCGATGCCGTCCTCGTCGGCTCCATCGATCAGGCGCAGAATGTGGGGCGCCTCGCGAGCGAGCTTGCCGCCGCGCGACGGCCCGAGGCCAACACTCACCGCAAGGTTCGCCGTCCATGGGGATCCTATGAATCCCTGCGGGTAGGCGAGGGCTTCCAGGTCAAGCACATCATCGTCGATGTGGCTGGCCGACTTTCGCTTCAATATCACCATTTCCGGTCGGAGCACTGGACCGTGGTGTCCGGAACGGCGCGCGTCACGGTCGGCGATGCCGTCTCCGTGATGACGGCCAACGAGTCCGTCTACATTCCAAAGGGCGATGTGCATCGGCTGGAGAATATCGGCGACGAGGAGCTGCATCTGATCGAGGTGCAGTGCGGGTCGTATCTCGGCGAAGACGACATCGTGCGCCTGGAGGATCAATATGATCGTATCGTTGCGAGCTGAGCGCCGCCGCATGCCGGCTTTCGTCGCCCTTCTGGCAATCATCCTGAGTTCGGGGATCCTGGCAACGGGAGCCCTCGCTCAGGAGCCGAACGAAGYCTCGCGCCTCGCCGAAGAGGCTCGGCAGGCCTTCATGTCCGCCGAGCAGGGAGGGAATGCGAAGCAGAAGGCCGGCTTCTATCAGGTGTCGCTCGCCCGCATCCGGCTTCTCGAAAAGTTCGCGGAATCTCAGGGCCAGGGATCGCCTGAACTGCGGGACAGCGCGCGGGCCGAGCTCGGGCGACTGGCTGATGACGGACTGAGCCGGGATATGCTCGGCTCGATGCTGCTCCAATCTTCCCTGGCGGAGCTGACGGCCTTGCAATCCAATGCGGACCGTGTCGAACTGGGCGTGACACTTCATCAGCTCGCAAGCGAACAGAAAGCGCCGGAATATCGCGCCGCCGCTTTCATCGAGCTCGCTCAGGCTTATGCGAAGATCGGCGTGCAGGATCGTGCGTTGCGCTACGTGCAGCTTGCGATCGACACGGCGAAATCCATTCCCGGAGCCGGCGAGCAGTCCGGCGCATACAACGCCGCTGCCCGCCTTGCCGTCAATCTCGGTCCGGCAGGCGTCACCTTGGCCGAACGCGCCATCACTCAGATGCCCCGTGCACGTGACCGTGCCTATGCACGCCAGGATCTGGCAGTGGCGCGTCTGAAAGGAACGCCTTGGCAGAAAGCTCCCAAGGATCAGCTCGCAGTCGAGGCACGCAAGCGCCTCTCCGCCGGAGATATTCCCGGCAGCCTTCAGGTTGCGCTGGCACTCCCCGGCAGCAATGATCAGGAGAAGCTTCTCAACGATATCCTCACGGCTTCTCTCAAGAAGCAGGATCAGCAATCCGCGCTGTCTGCCGCGCAGGGTCTCTTCAGCCCCAGCGATCAGCAGAAGGCGCTCGCCGCCATCGTGAAGGAGCACATCGCCAAAGGCGTGCCGCTTCAATCCGTCGCCATCATCGACAGCATGCAGGACGGTGCGTCGAAGATTACGACGCAGCTCACGCTCGCAAGTGAGCTGGAGCGTGCAGGCTATGGCAGCATGGCGGAGCAGGTCTTCTCCAAGGCGCTTGAGAGCGCCGAAGCGGCGGATAAGGCGACCCAGGTCGTGGTCTGGCCCGAGGCCGTTCGTGCTCTCACGCGCGCGGACCGGCTGAATGAGGCCATGAGCTATATCGGTCGTCTGGAGGAAAGCTCGGAGACGTCGTCCGCCCTCGGCGACCTTGCCAAGCGCCTAGCTGAAAGTGAGCGTCTTGCGGATGCGGAAGCCATACTGCCCAAGATCCGCGAGCGCGAGGACCGGTCGCATGCCCTCAGTGGCATCGGTCGCGCCAAGGCTCAAGCCGGGGACGCTGCCGGTGCGCTTTTGATCCTCTCCGACATCTCCGAGCCGGAGGATGCAGGCCGTGTGCAGGCCGCCGTTGTTAAGTCCCATTCCCAGGCCGGTAAGTTCAGCGACGCGACCGCTCTTGCCGGTCGTATCGCGGACAAGGAGGCGCAGGTCGAGGCCTGGGTCGAGATCGGGCGCCAGGCAAGCCGGAAGAAGGACGCCAAGACCGGTGAGCAGGCTTATGCAGAGGCCATCCGCATTGCGGAAAGCCAGGACAAGACGGACCGCGACAAGGCGTTCTACACGATCGTCAAATCGCTTGCAGATCTGGGGGACAAAAATCGAGCCGGCGAACTGAAGCAACGGATCGTCGACGACAAGATCCGTACCCGCGCAGATGAGGCTTTGGCCAAGGCCGAGGCCAAGCAGGCGGTGGAGCAGAAGAAACGCAGCAGCCTGCCGGATGCCGTCCTCAAGCGCCGTTTGAGCCAGACGATGAGCGATGCCGACAAGGAGGACATTGCTCTCGAAATCGCCGGACAGGCCGACGGCATTATTCTGGCTGCGGATCTCATCCGTTCGATCGCGGATGATCGGACACGCGTTGCCTCCTTTCGTCGCCTTGCGGAGATGCAGGCCGCTTCCCTCTCTGTTCCTGTGAAAGAGGATGCGACGGAGGTGGTCGACACCACCGCTAGCCTTCCGACGGAGACGGATGAAGCGGAACTCGGACGCGAGCAGCGCACCCGTCGCGGCCTCGTGCTTGCAAAGGTCGAGAGCGCGCCTGCGCCTTCCACCAAAGTTCCGCTGCCGTCCCACTATGCAAAGGCCAGCGAGATTCGGGACATGGTGCCCTGGCCCGGCGGCGCCGAAGCCGGCGTGACGTTCGCGAATTACAATCTCTACATCTCTAAGTTTCTCGACGAAGGGCCGACCGGCAGCACACGTATCGAGCAGGCGATCCGTTATCAGGGCATCCCGAGCCCGCGTATGATCGTGGTCCAGAAGGGCGTGACCACATTGGGCATGCTGGCACGCCAGCTGCAGGGAACGCCCGACCAGAACCTGATTTCCGTCGATGGAGACGTCCTGACGCTGCGCGTGCCCGTATTCGTCGCTCCCGGTGCGAAGCTCATCCTTTCCCGCCTGGACGTGCCGACTTACCGGTTCAGCGCGGAAGCGGGCGCTTTCATCGCCAGCGCCGGTGAGCTTCACGTCGTGGATGCCGATATCGTGGGCTACAGCGAGCAGGCCGGACAGCCGGCATGGTCCGACAAAAGCAAGACACACATTTTCCGCCCCTTCCTGCTGAGCTGGGGCGACGGACGGATGAACGTGGCCGCATCCGTTCTGGTGGCGCTCGGTTATGAGAACTCCAAATCATTCGGTCTGTCCTATTCGTCAGGTCCCATCCGCGTGTCCGAACTTCGCGATCAGGTTCATGCGACCGGATACGTAGTCGACAACGTCTTCCGCAATTCGCATTTCGGCTTCTACTCCTATGAGGCAGAGAATATTCAGATCGTCGGCAACGAATATGTCGATAATGTCGTCTACGGTCTCGATCCGCACGACCGGACGCGCAAGCTGACCATCGCTTTCAACACGACATACGGCACTATGGTGAAGCACGGCATCATCATCTCGCGCGAGGTCGATGAAAGCTGGATTGTCGGAAACCTCGCCTTCGACAATGTGGGCTCCGGCATCATGCTGGACCGAGACAGCTCCAATAACGTCGTTCACGCCAACAGCGCCTTCCAGAATCTGCAGGACGGCATCACACTCTTCGAGAGCTCCTGCAACCTGATGACCGACAACCAGTTGCTCGCCAACAAGCGTGATGGTCTGAAAGTTCGCAACAGCTTCGATATCGGCATTTACGGCAATCGGATTGAGCGCAACGGGAATTCCGGCGTCAATGCCTATGTGGCGAACCTCATCGACACGAAGAGTGGCGAAACGCGCGATTTCAAGCTCGATCCGTATGCCCCCGTAACCAGCGTATCGCTGCGCCGCAACCGGTTCTCGGCGAACGGCGTGGGCATCAATGCTCAAGGCGCATCCGGTCTCAGCATGTTCTCCAACCGCTTCGTCAAGCAATCACGGCGCTTGTTCGGCGGCGATCTACGCGGTCTAGAAGGGCTCGTGCTGCAAGCGGCCTCCCAGGCCGATACGCTGGTGGCCAGCACCTGCCGCCCGGCAAGGCCGGTCATCGCCTGTCGTCTGCGCGAGCAGGGCTATTTCGAAGGCGCTGCCGATCTTCACATCTTCGATTCCAATGCGTCGTCCGATTGCACGTCGACAAGCGACACCGTGCAACATCGGGCATTCTCCACCACATCCCAAGGGACTTGAGAAACAGGCATGCAGCGTCTTATTGCCATTCTGACCCTGACTATCCTCTCGGCGGGATCATCCTTCGCTCAATCGGCGCAGCCTGGGCTGTTCGATGTGGAGCAGCGGCGCTCGGCTCTGACCCAGCCGGCTTTTGCCAATATTCGCGCGGCATGTCTTGCGATCCCGCGTGACGCCGCGTGGAACGCGTTGAAGCCGATCCCCGGTCTGAAGGCCACTGAAGGGTACGGCACGGACGGTGCGGCCAACGATTATGCCTGGGCGGTGATGGTGCTGACCGGAAGGGCGCTTGCGGGAGACACATCGTCCGAGACTGCGCTGCGCGATCTCTATCTCACTTGGGCCAAGGCAAAGGCCTTCGAGGGCACCGAGGTCGAGAACGATGCTTATTACGCGCTCAAGCGCATCCTCCTTCCGACGATCGTCGGCTACTCGGTCATCCAGAAGGGATTGGATGACGAGCAGCGCCGCACCATCTCCGGATGGATCGATCCTTTGGTGCGCAAGGTCGATTGGATCTTCGACGGCACGGTCGATCACAACAACCATCGCTATCTCACGGACAGCGTCCTTATGGCCTGGGGTGCGGTGGTCGGCGATGAGGCGCTCTATGCCAAAGGGCAGAACCGCTACCGCACGATCCTGTCTGAAACACGCATGGACGGCAGCCTGCCGCTGGAGACGCGCCGTGGCTCCCGTGCTCTCTGGTATATGCGCCAATCCCTCGCGAGCATGACCGTCATGGCCGAGATCGCTGGTGCGCGCGGAACGGATCTCTACAGCCTGCGCGAAGGAAACGGCAGCTTCGATCGGGTTCTCTCCTATCTGCTCAACGGTCTGACGGAGCCGAATGTGGTTCTGGCTTACGCCTCGGAGAACTACATTCCCGGTGACGAATCCGATTTCCGGAAGCCTGACCTCGGCTTCCTCACGAAGCGCGGCCACGGACGTCATTATATGGCCTGGGTCGAGCCCTATCTCGCACATGAGCGCCCCGGCCTCGCATCCAAGCGGCTCAAGGCGCTGTTCGCACGCAATCTTCGCAATGAGCGTCCGCTGATCGACGAGTTCGTCGGCGGCAACGCGACCTGCATTTGGGGGCGCGGTTGATCATGCAAAAATCCCGGCTTCTTCCTTTTCTTGCGACGACAGCATTTCTGTCTACCTCAACGGCCTGGTCTCAGACCAATACCGATGTGGAAACCCGCACCCAGTTCCGCGCGACGATGGAGCGTGTCGAGCAGCTGCGCCGGCGACAGGATCAGGAGGCTTTCGTCGATCAAGCGCAACTCCTCGAGGACGGTCTTCCGGTCAGCGAGTCGAACCCGTTGCGCAAGACTGACCCGAAGGAGGCCGAGCGGCTTTATGAGCGCGCCTTGACGAACCTCGGCCCGCAATGGCCGGCCGCCGCAGTCCGTCGCGCGAAGATGCTGCTCAACAGCGACAGCGGACAGGCCGCCAATGAGCGTGCCGCCGATCTGCTGCGTCGCGCCGCTGCCATGCAGAACCGTGAAGCGGCTTATCTCCTGGCAGGACTGACAGAAAACGGCATCGGCGTCCCTCGTGATGTGGCGGCTGCGCGAAGCCTTTACCAAGTGGCTCTGCGCCAGGGCCACGGCCAGTCTGGTCTAGCCCTTGCGCGCCTTGAGACGGATGCCACCAAGGCGAATGTTTTCGCCACGCAAGGCCTTCGCCTTCTCTTCCAGGAGGCCAAGCAGGGTTCCGCCGATGCGGCGAGGACTCTCGCGGATCACTACCGCATGACGAGCGACGGCGCGGAACGCCTGAGTGTCGCGCTCGACTGGTATCGCCGTGCATCGGATCTCGGTGACGCGGAAGCGGCGCTCCGTCTGGGCCGCATGCGTTACGATTCGAAGTCTCCCCTTTATCAGCCGCAGGAGGCGAGGGCTGCTTTCGAGACCGCCGCGAAACGTGGTTCGGTGGAAGCCGCGCTGGTGATCGCCGAAGATCCGTATAATGGTGGCGCTCTTGGAGTTTCTCCTGCGCAGGCGGAACTGTGGCTCGACCGGGCCATCGAGACGAAGGCGCCGCGCGCGCTCGTGATGGGCGCCGAGATCCGCAGCCAGTTCAAGCCGGATGAAGCGAAGATCCTTTTGACCGAGGCTCTCAAGGTTGTCGACAAGGACCCGGGCGTTCTCGTCTCACTTGGTCGCTTTCTTCGGAACGGTGACTTGATCGATCGCAATCTTCCGCTTGCTATCGAGTTCTTCGATCGGGCAGCAAAGCAGGACAGCACGACAGCGCTCTACGAATTTGCTCGCACTGTTCTGGCTTATCCGGACTCGATCACCGCGCCCTTGCAGAAGATCGCCATCGAGCGCCTGCAGGGTGCTGCCGAGCGCGGCCATGTGAAGGCCGCTGTCAGCCTTGGCGATGCGCTGATGAATGGCAACGGCGTCGCGCCTGCTCCAAACGATGCGCTGCGCTGGTATCAGAAAGCGGCCGAAGGAGGCGCGACCGTCGCGCTGGTTCGGCTTGGCGATTTCTATGCCCTTCGCTCTGACGGCGTGGAAACGCCGCGCGCTTTGGAATGGTATCGCAAGGCCGCCGAGGCGAACAGCTCCACCGCCATGGTCCGGCTCGGGCGCATGTTCAGTGAAGGACGTGGCGTCCCGCAGGACTACGCACTCGCCGCTGCATGGCTGAGCCGTGCGGCTGCGGCAGGCAGTGGGCCCGCGATGATCGAGCTGAGCGCGCTTTACTCCAAAGCGGGCGGCCCGGGTCACTTCAACATGGCGCGGGAAGCCTTGGAGCGCGCCGTCCGCGCCGGCGATGCCCGCGCTCCTATCGCTCTCGCAAAGCTGTATCTGGCTCGCGGCGAGCGTCCCATGGCAGATGCGGCTTTGCGCAAAGCGGCTGAGGGCGGCAATGTGGAGGCGGCGCTGCAGCTTGCCGAGACATATCTGGCGACGAAAGCACCGGATCAGATCGCGCAGGCCCGACGCTGGCTTGCCTCCGCCGAGAAGGCGGCCGCCGGGAATGATGAACTCTTGAGCCGTATCGCAATCCTGCAGCTCAAGGATCCAAGCACATCGCAGCGCGGGGCTGCGACTCTTGAGACGCTTGCTCGCAAGAACAACCCGGCGGCCATGACGGCCTATGCGCAGGCACTTCTCCGCGGTTCGGGCGTTCAATCCGACGGCGTTCGTGGGGAGGCCCTGCTGCGGCGTGCCGTCCAGCTGGGATATGACCCGGCGCGTTTCGTTCTCGCCAAAGCCTATCGCGAAGGGGAGGGGCTGCCGCGTGATCCGGCGCGGGCCATCGCGCTTTATCGCGAGATCTACAATGACGAGCCCGGTGACACGAAAGTCCTTCTCGCCCTTGGCGATGCCTATGTCCAAGGCGATGGGGTCGCGCGGGATCGCAAGCTGGCAACGCAGTTCTATGCGCTCGCCGCGCAGAACGGTGATCCGGAAGGTCAGCTGCAGCTCGGTATGGCCTATCTCTATGGCGGCGGGGTTGAGCATGATGGTGTCAAATCGGAGCAGCTTCTGACGCAATCCGGCGAAGCCAACGTGATGATGGCTCGGCTTGAGCTTGGAAATGCCAAGGCATCCGGAATGGGTGCGGCGGTCGATCCGGAAGGCGCGTTCGCATCCTTCCTGCGGGCCGCCGAGGCGGGTTCCCCGGAAGCGATGATCGAAGTCGCGCGCGCCTTGCGGAAAGGATTCGGTACGCAGGTGGATCCGGCACTCGCGCAAACCTGGCTCGAGCGTGCAGCTCGTGTCGGCTCGTATGATGCGTTCTACGAGCTGTATCGCATCAATACCGTTGCGCATGATTCCAAGCCTCAGGAGGCTGAGCGTTGGCTGATGCAGGCAGCACAGGGCGGGCATCCAGCCGCGATGTATCATCTGGCGCTCCGCTATAAGCCCGCATCCCAGGATAAGAACAATATCGATGGCAACGATTGGCTCACCAAAGCTGCGAAGGCTGGGCACTGGCAGGCCATCAAGGCCGTACGCAAGAAGAAGCTGCCGGAACCCGGCGATCCTGAAGATGACGAGTGATCCGCACCGAACGACACCAGCAGAGGAATAAGCGCTCCCGATGAAAGCCCGTCACGCCAAGGCAGAATGGAACATCAGCATGAAGACGCTCATTCAGTTCGGCTGCTCCCGGCATGGCAGGCAATTCGGTTCTGCGATCGCCGCTGCCTCGCTATCGGCTTTGGCTTTCTTCCCTGGTTCGGCGCAGGCGCAGGCCTCGCGCTCCCTGGGACCGAACGCGGATTTCAGCAAGATCTGCGCTCAACCGTCAAAGGCGAACCTTACCCGTGATTGGAAAAAATGGGAGAAGACGCAAGCCGTCATCAATCTCGAAGAGATGTTCGATGCAGCGGCTCTCTATGCGGATGGTTCCGCACAGGTGGTGCGTGATCCCGCGATCGCACGCAAGCTGTTCGAGAACCTTGCCAGCCGCAACTGGCCCGGCAAGGGACGAGCTGTGTACCGCCTTGGCAAGCTGATGCTCGACCCGGCCGCCGGGCCTGTGGATGCTGAGCAGGCCGCATCGCTCTTCACGTCCGCCGCATCCATGCTGCATATGGATGCCTCCGTGCAGCTCGCGCGCCTTCATGCGGAGGGGCGCATCGCTGGAGCAGACGTGAAGGAGGCGGAGCGGCTCCTTCGTACGGCATCCGCTGCAGGTAACGTGGATGGCGTGATCGGCCTTGCCCGTCTTCAGCGCAGCGGACGCGTCGGTGAAGTGCCGAAGGCGGTGACGGATGATCTCGTCAAACTGGGGTTCCTTATTCTTTACGGTGATCTCGGCAAGGGTAAGTGCAACTCTCTTTTTGAGATCGGCACGGTGCTTGCGGATGAATCCCTTGTGCCGAGCGGCCTGCCGGAGGCGGTGAAGTGGTTCGAGGCATCGTCTCGCCAAGGCGACTACCGCGCCGATATCGCCCTTGCTGAAATCTACACCGAGGGACGCGCGAAGACTTCTCCTGACATTATCCTCAAGCACCTCAACCGCGCCGCCGCCGCCGGCGCACCGAAGGCCATGACATCGCTCGGCGAGCGCATGCTGCGAGGAGACGGAACAGCCAAGGATCTCCCGAAAGCGATTGCGTGGCTGGAGAAGGCCGGATCTTACGCCGATATCGATGCCTACAAGATCCTGGCCCGGCATTATCGTGGTGAGTACGGCGCGACGCCCGATCTTCCGAAGGCGGCCGATGCGCTCACGCGCGCCGCCGAATTGCCGGGGCATAGCCCAAGCGTCGTCGTATGGCTCGCACGGCTCCACGTGATGGGCATCAACGGGCAGCCGGATCTGAAGAGTGCGCTCGCGCTCTATCGCAAGGCCGCGGATCTCGGCGATCCGGCAGCTCTCACCGAATTTGCGAAGCTTCTTCTGGCGCGCCCGCAGGATGCGAACGGAACCGACGTTCTTGGCCTTCTCAAGGAGGCGGCGAGTCGTGGCAATCCGGAATCCATGGGTGTGCTTTCCGACCTGTATGCCTGCAGCGCCATCGTCTCTCCCGATGCGGAGCAGGCCCGTGCCTGGATGGAGCGGGCAGCAGAGGCGGGCCACGCGCGCAGCATAGCGACACTAGCCGCACAAACGGATGGAGATCCTGCCGCCGCGCAGAGAAGCATGGCGGCCCTCATGAAATCAGCCGAGCGTGGTGATCGCGAAAGCATGATCATGCTGTCGTTGGCTTACAAGACAGGGCAGGGTGTTGCCGCCGACGAGAGTGCCGCCGAGCGGTGGAAGAGTGCAGCCCTTGCACCGGGAGAGGACCGCTCGCGCGCGCTCCTCCTTCTGGCGCGCAGGCTTTTGAGTGCCGAGGGTCCATCGCGTGATGATGCCACTGCGAAAGCGCTGCTTGAGGAAGCTGTGCAAGCAGGCGATCCAAACGCCATGCTCGAATTAGGGCGCTTCCTGGTTTCCCAGAGCGGCAATGATCAGTGGAAGGGCGTGACGCTTCTGCAGAAGGCGGCTTCCGCCGGCAATCCCGCAGCCATGCTGGCGTTGGYCGATCAATCGGATGAGCAGCTTCGCCCGACAGCCAAAACCGCTTCGGATTGGCGTCGCGCGGCGGTGGATGCAGGCAGTGCCCGCGCTGCGATTGCTCTTGCGTCCATGTCGACGAACCCATCCGAAATGTCGCGCTGGGTACAACGGGCTGAGGCGCTTCCTGTCTGCGTGGCGCGTGACATGGCCGAGCTGGCGCAGGTTTATCGCCGCATGCCTGACCCGCAATCGAGCGAGCGCGCCCATATGTGGATTCAGCGGGCGCTCAACGACATCAAGCTGGATCAGCCCGACCCGGCAACCCTGTTCCTCATCGGCCGCGTCATGCTCGACGGAGATCCGCAGGAGCAGCAGGCGGCGTTCGGGCTCATCGAGAAATCCGCCAATGCCGGCAAGGTCGAGGCCATGCGTTTTCTCGGACGTAGCTACGCCTCCGGCAAGTTCGGAGAGGGAAAGACCGATGAGGCGGTTGCATGGCTCGGCAAGGCTCTGCGGCAGGGAGACGACGTTGCCGCTGTCGATCTGGCACGCCTTGCCGGAGGATCGGCGAGTGACGAGGGCTCCGCCATCGCTGTTCTGAAGGAAGTGGCCGAAACAGGCTCGGTTCCCGCCATGCGTGAATATGGGCGCAGCCTGCAATTCGGCTTCGGCATTCCGGCTGAACCCGAACAGGGCGCTGGCTGGCTGCGCAAAGCGGCGGAGGCCGGCGATACTCTCTCCATGAAGGAACTCTCGCGCGCCTACGCATCCGGGTATGGCGTCGAATTGTCGGCGAATGTCAGCACCGATTGGCTGCTGCGTGCGGCCAATGCCGGCGATGCCGAGGCCATGTATGGCGTCAGCCTCGCCATGACACTTGGATTTGGAACGGACGTGAATGCGGAAGCCGCTCAGAAATGGCTGGCGTCGGCGGAAGCGGCAACACGCAAGTAACACTGAGTAGGCGCCTCGGCGCCACCGGCTCTTCGAGAGCCGAAAAGATCGCAAGGGAGTAGTCCAATGATCAGAACAACGCATTTCATGCTTCTGAGCTGCCTGATGACAGGTACCGCCGTTGCGGCGCCGGCTCTTCCGGTCAAACAGGACAAGGGTACGGAGGCGGCCGCTTCGTCCGGGCCGGCCATGGCCCAGCTTCGCGCCATGCCAACAGTGCGTCTCTTGAAATTGGGCGATGCCGCATTGAAGGCGCAGGTGGATTCACCTGCATTCTCGACAGGCTTGGACGCGCTCCAGGTCGCATCGTCGCGCGGAGATCGCGCCGCAACGCGTCTTCTGGCAAAGGTCATGGCGCGTCATGAGGTCAGCATCGAAGGTGCAAATCGCGGGAAGATCGAAAGCAAGCTTCGTTATGAAGCGATGCGTGGCGCTTCGAGCTCCGTTCTCGCGATTGCCGGCATGTATGATCGCGGGGAAGGCGTTCCGGTTGACGTGAAGAAGGCGACGGATTGGTATCTGTGGGCGGCTCGCGTCGGCAATAAGCGCGCGAGGGCGCATGTGGCCTATGCCTACGGCGCCGGCCGCGGCGTGGAGCGCAGCGAAGAAACTGCGCTGAAATGGCTCGATGCGGTCAATGACGGACGCACCCGCATTACGCTCGTTGAGATTGGCTGGGCTCTCGCAACCGGCGCAGAAGGAGAAGCCGACATGCCTGCGGCCCTGCGCTATTTCGAGCGTGCCGCGCAGATCAAGCCCTATGTCGCCTATCAGGTTGCCATGGACCTGGAGCGTGGGACGAACGGCGTACAGGATCGCGAGGCGGCAGGTCACCTGATCAAGGTGGCTGCGGACCGCGGCGACACCGCTGCTGCTACCCATCTTGCCAACATGCTGGCGGGCAGCGACAAAGTCGAAGACCAGCGCCAAGCCGTGCAATGGTATACACTCGCTGCGCAAGACAAGGAGAATGTCGCAGCCGGTCAGGGCTTGTCGCGCCTTCTCGCGCTGCGCTCGAAGAGTGAAATCGTGCCGGACATCGTCGCCGGATTAGAGAAGGCGGCCGCGGCCGGGAACCAGGAAGCCTTGATCGGTTTGGCGCAAGCCTATTCCGATGGAACGGGTGTCTCTGCCGCGCCTGAGAAGGCGGCAAGCCTGCTGCAACAGGCCGCGGATGCGGGCATTCCGGAAGCCAAGTATCGCCTCGGCCTCATGTACAAGTCCGGCACGGGGGTCGGTGCAAATCTCAACAAGGCGATTGAGCTCATGAGCAGCGCCCAGGAAAGTGGATTCCCGCTCGCCGCCGTGGCGCTTAGCTCCATGACGGAGCCGACGGCTACCAGCTCGGTCGGAGAACAGCTCACACCGAAAGCAGCCGAGACCGGTACTGTCGTGAAATGAGTGAAAGCAGATAGGGCGTTGCGAAATGCCCTATCTCCGATGCTTGTCTTATGATTTTTGCGTCCTGATCGAGCAAGATGAGGATACCGCCAGCGAGTCGCGAGCTCGCTGGCGGTGGGAGGGGACGGGTCGTTCCGATGCAGACCGGTGCGGGTCGAGCTAGAGTCAGACCGCCCCTCTCTTTTCCTCGTGGCCTGAACGGATACCCGGGCGTGATGGCCCGCATGACAAGCCAAGGACGCGGAAAAGATGGATCATCCTATACCACAGACCGCCGGCATCGACATCGCCAAAGATCAGCTCGATGTTTGTCTCTACCCTGATGGAGCCGCGCGCCACTTCCCCAACGACGCCAAAGGCCATCGCGCCCTCATCGCCTGGCTCTCCGGCCATGCCATCGAGCGCGTGGTCTTCGAGCCGACTGGTGCGTATCACCGCGTGCTGGAGCGAAGTCTTGCCAGGGCCGGTCTGCCGCTGGCGAAGATCAATCCCCGTCACGCTCGCCGCTTCGCGGAAGCTCTGGGCCAGCTCGCCAAAACCGATCGGCTTGATGCGGCGCTGCTGGCACGCTTTGGAGCCCTGCTGGAGCCACCGACCCGGCCTGTGCTGAGCCCCACGCTGGATGCAATGAAGGAGTTGTTGGTGGCGCGACAGGCGCTGATCAAGGATCGCACGGCCGCCCTCAACCGGCAGAAGATCGTGCGCTCATCGCTGGTGCGGCGTCAGCTCGACCAGCGGCTGCGCCAGATTGCTCACCAGCTCGCCGCCCTTGAGGCTCACCTTCTCAGCCTGTGTCAGGAGGATGCGGATCTTGCCCCACGCTTGGCGATCCTCATGAGCATCCCCGGCATTGCTCAAGCCACCGCCGTCAGCCTGCTGGTTGAGATACCCGAACTCGGCAGCCTCGATCAGAGCCAGGTGGCGAGCCTCGCCGGCTTGGCTCCAGTGGCGCGCGACAGCGGGGCTTCACGCGGCCGCCGCATGATCCGCGGTGGTCGCGCCCATCTGCGTCAGGCGCTGTACATGCCGGCGCTGGTAGCGGCCCGCTTCAACCCGGATTTGAAAGCCAAGTACCAGGCCCTGCTCGCGGCGGGAAAGCCGGCGAAAGTCGCCCTGACGGCGATCATGCGCAAACTCATCATCTTGGCCAATGCGCTCTTGCGAGATCAGCGAAATTGGTCCCCAAAACCCGCTTGATCAATACGGATACTCTAGC
>NZ_JBFUMH010000022.1:0-48163 GCF_054049475.1 Microvirga sp. P5_D2
AATGACATCCGTCAGATAACCAGCAGTTTCCCGCCGAGGTCTGCGAGATGAAGGAAGAGATGGACGAACGGTCTGCCCGGCGCAACCACAAGACTGGGTGCCATTTTGGCCCACAGAGGTCTTTCCGGTAGCGAGTCCTGGATGCGCGCGGATACCCATGATGGCCCGGAGCTGAGGCTCCACCCTGAGGCCGAATACATTGATGCAGCTCTCATGTTCGTTAGTCTGCCAACATCATCTTGCGACGCACGGCCGGACCATACATGATGGCACTTCCGCGACCCAAGCTCGAAGGCCGCAATCCTCATCGAAGCGGACGCTCTGAAAGCGCAGGGAATTTCATTGGCTGACCCGAAGGCGACATTCGACTGAGTTGATCACGGCGTTGAGTTCCCGTGACCGAGAGCGAACCATAACGAGAGCGAACCATAAAAAGTATGAGCATTCGTGCGCTCATCAGGCGACAGGCAATACCAGTTGAGGTCTCAAGAGGATGGCGGCCCCGCTTGAGGGTGCGGAGAGTATCTTTCCATCCAAGCTTGCAATGGGGCGAGAAACACCTATATCCATTCTATCGACTTTGGCCGAACAATCGGGCCGTTACGCCCTGGCATGCCGGGCGCACGTTCAGAAACTCTCCCAAAACATCGACGAACCGAGCACGGGACTGCGCTGCTGCGCGCCCCTTAAGCTCACGTGCACTCACGCATACCCAAGGATATTCCCATGAATACGGGCACCGTAAAATTCTACAACGATCAAAAAGGCTTCGGCTTCATCGCTCCGAGCAACGGCAGCAAGGACGTGTTCGTTCACGCGACCGCTCTTGAGCGTGCCGGCATCCGCGGCCTCGTCGAAGGCCAGAAGGTTGCCTTTGATACGGCTGAAGACCGCCGCTCCGGCAAGATCGCCGTCGACAACATCGAGATGGCATAAAGAGATGGCATAAAGCCAGTCTCTTCGGTGCAGGCTTGCCTGCACTGAGCCATTGAGGCCGCTCTCCATGGGAGCGGCTTTTTGTTTGCATTCGTGGCGCCGCCACAACGCACGCCCACTCTGGAGAACTAACATGCTTCATAAATACAAGATCCGACAGATGGTGCGCCTCGTGCGTGCGCCGATCTCTGACAGCCGCGCCAATGGCAGCGGCATCTACGAGGTGACCCGCCTCATGCCTGCCGACGAGACTGGTGAAGTCTCGTATCGGATCAGATCGGGTGCGACGGAGCGTGCCGTCCGCGAGAGCGAGATCCGAGCATGAGCGGCTTCCGGGACAAAGGGTTTGGTGATCGGCTGAACACGGCCGAGAACGCCCGCAAGGCCATGCTGGAGCGCGTTCGGGCAAAGCCAGGTGCGGACGATCCGGCGATGGCCGAACGCAAAGCAGCGCGGCAGGCGGTCAGTGCCGCCCGTGAAGCGCGGCTGGCCGAACGCRAGACCGCCAAGATTGCCGAGCAGGCCCGAAAGGCCGCAGACGAGGAAGCGCGTCAGGTGGCCGTGCATGAGCAGCGCGTCGCTCAGGAAGCCAGTGAGGCGACCGCCCGAGTGGAGGCCGCTGAGCGCCAGGTCGCTCTGGAGGCCGAGCAAAAGGCAGTCCGCGATGCCCGTTATGCCGCCCGAAAGGCGCGCAGGTGAGCTAATCCAGGCATTGGCCGAACCTCTATTAGCCTGTCACTGCACCCACCTCACACCGGATTGGTCATGAACGAGTTTCAAGAGAACAAGGCGGATACCAACGAACGAACTGTCTCGGAACGCCACATTGAGGCGGTTCGGCAACAAGGTGGCGTGTTCGTCGAGGCGGTTCGGCGCACGCGCATGCCAATGCTGGTGACTGACGCCACCCTGCTTGGCAATCCGATCGTTTTTGCCAATCAATCCTTCGTAGATCTGTCAGGCTACAGCGTGGACGAGTTGCTCGGGCAAGATCCGCACTTCATGAATGGCGAAGGCACCGACCCTGATGCCATCCGGCGGTATGAGGCCGCGATCCTAGAGAGACGGGACGAAACGCTGGAGATCCTTCAGTACCGCAAGGACGGCACTCCTTTTCGGGCCATGCTGTTCGCCAGTCCCGTGGATGACGGCCAGGGCACCGTCACCAATCACTTTCTCTCCTACCTCGACATCACCCGACGGTACGAGGCCGAAGAGGACCTGCGCGCTCTGACCTCGGAACTGGAGGCCCGAGTGGCGGCCAGAACTCGGAAGTTGGAGGCCGCTAACAGGAAGCTGTCGGCACTGGTTTCTGAGAGAGAGATGCTACTGGTCGAGGTCAACCATCGCGCCAAGAACAGCCTTGCTATTGCCGCATCCCTCCTGGCGATCCAAGGACGGCGCCAGCCTGATCCGGCCGTCAGGGCACTGTTCGAGGAGGCCCAGGATCGTCTGAACGCCATGGCGCGGGTGCATGACCTTCTCAGCAAGTCGGAGAAGGCCCAACAGGTCGACGTCTCCGTGTATGTGGCGGATCTATGTGATGCGTTAAGGCCGATCACGGAAAACGACGACCGCATCCGTCTTGAAACGCAGATGGAGGACGAGATCCTGGTCGACGCCGATACAGCGGTTCCGCTCGGCATCGTGCTGACCGAACTGATTACCAACTCCTTGAAATATGCCTTCCCCACACCCCGGTCAGGGACGATCCTCGTCAAGGCGCGCCGCATGCAGCCGAGATGGATTGAACTGGTCGTCCGGGATGATGGGATCGGAATGTCGAGTCTGCGGGAAGGATCCCTCGGATATGGCCTTATCCGGTCTCTCGTTCAGCAGATCCAGGGTCAGATCGATGTGCGCAGTGATGCGGGGCTGACGGTGGTGATCTCGTTTCCAGGGGGCGTTGCAATAGGCGCTGGAACACCCCCCGATGTGACGAAAGTTCCGGAAACGCATTGAAGCCTTGGACCGCGCCCGCGCAACATCATCGCGGTCCCGCAAAGGAAGAGGATCGATCCCCATTTCATTCGACATGACTGAGAAGAAACCTGACATTCGCGCACTCATTCTCGTGGTGAGGACGAAGCCCTCGTGCGCATGATGCTAGTCGATGTGCTGGATGATGCTGGGTTCAAGGTCATGGAAGCGGCTCATGCAGACGAGGCGCTCCGTATTCTCGCGGCCGTTCCCGACGTCCAGGTGGTTGTCACGGACGTGGAAATGCCACCCGGAAGCATCAATGGCTTCGAGCTAGCCCGCCGAGTGCGGGAGGATCGACAGGATATTGGTGTTCTGATTTCATCGGGACGCGCTGCCCCTCAGGCCGGCGACTTGCCGGAAGGGGCTTATTTCGTCGAGAAGCCCGTTCGTCCTGAAAGATTGCTTGAGATGATCCGAGCACTGCTCCGCAAGGAATAGGAGTGCCACGAACGCCGTGGCACTGAATCGCGGGCCAAACCCCTCCCATAGTTATGGGCGCCCTGCAAAGAGCGCGTCATTTCGGGTGCGCCATGCTTCATCCGCCAGCCATTTGTAGTCCTGATCAGGCATGTGCGGCACAGTCCTGACGCTTGCCTCGGTCATGGGAAGGAAGAAGCTGTCCCGTTCCTGCGAGACCTTAAGGGAGCGGATCGGAACGACGATACTGTCCTTGCCGGGTGTGAAGAAACCTCCAGAGGCCACAATAGCGTAGTCGCGGCGGTCTTTGGTGCCAAACACGACGTTTCTAACTTCTCCGACGATTTTGTCATCGGCACTTCGCACCTCTGCCCCGATGATCTGGTCGGCCCGCAGGCCCGGAGCCAGCTCCTCAATGTTGATCAGCGGCTTGGCGTCCTTGTCCGCACGACGACCTCGCACGGCGCCCCGTTGGACCTTCGGCTCGCGCGCGCTCATCTGGGTTTCCGCATCCTCTTCATCGTTGCCACCCAAGGAGTTCATTGGCGGGCCGGAGAGAAGTTCGCGGATATTGCCCAGAAGGCGCTCGCAATCGTCATGCCGCCCGTACGACCAGAGCGTGATCGCAGCATCGCGTAAGTTGCGCAGGTCCCGAACCGTCTGGCGATTGGCCTTCCCGCGAAGCTCGGGCTTTTGCAGGATGGCTTCTTCGAGTTTGGCATCGGCGATCTGGCACTCGGCCATCGCTTGCGTGGCACCGAGCATGCTGAGGAGAGTGACCGCAAGGAGAATTCGTGCCGGTTTCATAGGTGGTCCGTTCTGTGGGAAAGGCAGGCGGAAGGCAAAAGCTGCCTCTTGCCCCAGCCATAGGTTTGTAGGGTAGCGGTAGAAATATTAATCTCGCTGCGAAACGACGTTGTCAGCTAGCGGCAGGATCTTCAGCGATAAAAAATATTCAATAATTCTTCAGGAAGATAAAGAATGAGCATTCATTATACATAATATGCACAATTGTCATACATAATAATACTCAGTTTTATTTCCGTATCCCTTAGGTTGATCTTCAATAAGCCTTCATTGAGATCATATCATTCTGAAACAGAATGACGGAGGGACTACGATATGGAACAGCATGCCAACGATACAGAGAACCGGGTGAGACAGCGTGCCTACGAGCTGTGGGAGCAGCACGGCAGCCGAGAAGGCCACGAGGCTGAGTTTTGGCATCAAGCCGAACGTGAGTTGCAAGGCGAAGCGAGCAGCAGCGACACGAGCAGAGGCATCAGCGCCAATACGGCATACAATAGGAGCGGTTCCGGATCCGACGGACCTGGAAAGGTCTGACAACAAGGCGGGCGAGGTGTCATCTTGGCAGTTGATCCGCAACATTCCTGTGCGCCTTATTTGCCCCCTGGGACGATAGCAGGAATTGCTGGTCTTGAATTCGAGGCCGGCGGAACAGTCTCGTACGGATCTCATGGCTCGGCACCCTGTTGTCATTCCAGTCGGAATATTAAGGGAAGGCGGGTCACGAGCGCCAACACAGTGTCCCATACTCGTGGGTTCCTGTTTATCGGCGGCAGCTCATGCTCTAAAGGATGATCGCTCTGATTGTGACAATGTGTGATTGGAAAAACCGTGACAGAGGCCTTGAACACCCGTCCCGTGTCTCTTTCAAGTTTGGGATGGTCTGATTTTTTCGAAGATCAACTTGAAGCCCATGAGGCCGGGCTTGCCCCCCATCGTATCGCCACCGTTCACCGCGCCCGCCTGACCGCCATATCCCAGACCGGGCTGGTCGGGCTGACGCTTCCGGTTCATAGCCAGACTGGCGATTTTGCCGTGGGAGACTGGGTGCTTGCCGACCCACAAACCCAACTGCTGCATCGCCGATTGAACCGCAAGACGGTGCTGGAGCGTCGTATCGAAGGCAGCAAGACTCCGCAGCTTGCTGGTGCCAATGTCGACACGCTGTTCATCGTCACCTCGTGCAATGCCGATTTCAATCCCGCCCGGCTGGAGCGCTATCTTGCGTTGGCGAACGAGGCCAGGACCAATCCGGTGATTCTGCTGACTAAGGTTGACACTGCGACGGTTGCGCCGGCGTATCAAAATCGGGCGAGCGCACTGCAACGCGGGCTGGCCGTTGTGATCTTAAACCCCCGATCTGGAGATGCCGCAGCTGCTGTCGCCCCATGGTGCCATGACGGGCAGACAGTGGCGTTGGTCGGATCCTCTGGTGTCGGCAAGTCGACGTTGGTGAACACTCTGGCGGGCCTGACGCCGGAACGGGCCCAGGAAACCGGGGGCATTCGCGAACACGATGCCAAAGGACGTCACACCACGACCTCGCGCTCGCTTCATGCTATTGAAGGCGGTGGATGGGTGATAGACACGCCGGGAATGCGCTCGCTCCGCGTCAGCGATGCGGCCTTTGGCATCGAGACCCTGTTCGCTGAAATCACCGAGCTCGCCCCTCACTGCCGTTTCCGCGACTGTATGCACGCCCATGAACCTGGCTGCGCCGTTCAAGAAGCCGTCGCCGCAGGTGTGCTGGACCCGGAGCGTCTCACCCGATGGCGCAAGCTGTCGGAGGAAAGTAGCAATCAAACAGCGGCTCGCAATGCGCCACGCGGCAATGTCGGTGCGAATTGGAACAAGAAGCGCTGAACGACGAGTGGTAGGGCTGCTCACCTCCATGTCAGATCGATCGCTTCCCGGTAGGGTCTGCTTGCACTGGACTCGATGCAAAGGCTGCGATGCGAACATCGCAGTCCATCTGAGGCTCATACTCTGCTTGTTGAAAATCCTAACGTCAGCCCAGGCAAGAAATCGGTTTGGCGGCTCCTATCGCTCATCTTCTTTTCTAGCAGGCCTCGTTCTGCTGCGTCCCTTGCTTGCCTTGGTGGCGGCCAGATCCTTGATAAAACCTGCTGCCCACCGGGAGACATCGGAACTCCCAAGAACTTTCAGCATGGACTGCCAGCGAGCGACCCGCTCCTCTTGGCTCATGTGTAGCGCTTGCTGAATAGCCTCCGCGACTTCGACCTTATCGTTCGGATTGACGATGAGTGCATCCGTGAGCTCCTCGGCAGCCCCGGCAAACTTCGATAGAATGAGAACACCGGGATCCTGCGGGTCCTGAGCTGCCACATATTCTTTGGCCACGAGATTCATCCCATCCCGCATGGGAGTCACAAGCCCGACCCGGGCCAGCCGATAAAGACGAGCAAGGACCGCGCGAGAATAGGTGCTGGTCACGTAGTGGATTGGCACCCAGCCAGGCTCGCCCAGGGAGCCATTGATCCGCCCCAGCGTCTCATTCACGTCTCGGCTGAGAGTCGCATACTCTGGCACTTCGCTGCGGCTGGTTGGGGCTATCTGCAGATAGGTCACTCGTCCCCGCTGATCCGGATGGCTGACCAGGAAGCGCTCGAACGCCTCCATGCGCTCAGGGATACCTTTCGAGTAATCCAGCCGATCGACCCCGATGATCAGCGTGCGGGATCCCAGACCAGCGATCGTCTGCTTCAGAAGCCGGCTTGAGCCAGAGCGTTGGGCTGCTTGCTGGAACCCAGTGACGTCGATGCCGATTGGAGCGCTTTTGATGCGAACGCGTTTGCTGCCCACATCGAGAAGATCGGCCCTGCGCGGAACTGCGCCAAGCTCCTGGACGAGGCTGCGTCGGAGGTTGTCCGCATCCCGCTCTGTCTGCACGCCCACAAGATCGTAATCCGGGATGACGCGCAGGAGCTCTGTGCTGCCTGGTAGAGCCCCAAACACTTCAGGAGCGGGCCAGGGGATGTGATGAAAGTACCCGATCGGGTTGGTGATCCCGGCAGCTCGCAGTTCGCTCGCGAGGGGGATGAGGTGATAGTCATGAACCCAGACGAGATCGTCAGGCTGGATCAGATGGGCCAGTGCACTGGCGAAACTCCGATTAACCCGCAAGTATCCTGCGTAGTCAGCCCGCGAGAACTCAGACAGACCGATCCGATAGTGCATGATGGGCCAGAGCGCCCCGTTGGCGAAGCCGTTATAGTACTCCTGCCGATCGAGCGACGTCAGGTCCATGACGGCATACTGCACCTGTCCCTTGTCGATGATCTTGGGATGGGCTGCCGGATGGGCTGAAACCTTGCCGCTCCATCCGAACCACAGCCCCTGGTAAGCCCGAAAGGCCTCGTGCAGGGCCACGGCTAGGCCTCCCGCAGCGGCTTTTCCGGTAGCATCTGGAACAGCCACACGATTGGAGATGACAACGAGCCGTCGCAAATGCACCGTTCCTTCTGTGGGAGGCTTGAGGGTAGGCAAGGACGAACATCGTGGCAAATAGGGCCAGCCCGCGCGCGCCATGGAGATTTTTTAAAGCGCCGCGATAGGCGAAATGTATCTTGGCAAACGCCCTCACATGATCAAGGTTTCCCCGCCTCACTGTCTCTCGGTCGGGTGCCGGATCACGTACTTTTAGCGAATTTGGCCGACGAGGCCCGCATTTGGCACTCTCGAGACGTAAGCGGTTGGTCCGCTTCAGCGCTCAAGAGTCGACGTTTATTGAGCCGCCGGAATGCGAATGTCTGACCCAGAGCGGCCATTCAAGGTTATGCAGGTTCAGGCAATCGGCGAGCAGTACAAGAGGCTAGGCGGGGTCGCCGATGATCGAGGCGCCTACACTTGAATGCTGTAGGCCATCCTCTGCCACCAGCACAGGAGAGCCGGGTAGGAGCGTAGAAAGAAAAGTGATGGATCCTCAAGTAATCCGTTTGGGTTACTAAGATGAGCCGCAAGCCCAAACTATAGGCTTCCGTCTACGGGGCGTGAGATCTTAAGCTCTTGCTAGGCTGAATTGGTGAGACAAGGAAGCTGTTTGAAAGGGGACACTCCGCTGTCCTCCCATCGCTTCTCAGATTGACGGATGAGATGACACTTCTCGCTGTCCGACATGTCACGATCTATCACTACCGGCAGCCAGTCTCCTTTGGCGAGCATCGGATCATGTTCCGGCCGCGCGACAGCTATGACCAGAGGCTGTTGGACTCTCGGATCGAGATCAACCCCGCACCCAGCGGATTGCGGTGGATCCACGACGTGTTCGGGAATTGCGTCGCCATTGCGAAGTTCGCCAAAGAAGCGTCCGAGCTTCGGTTCGAGAGCGACATCCGCCTCGATCACCAACCATCGAACGCGCCGGACTCCCAGATGGAGGATTATGCACAGACCTATCCCTTCGCTTACAGCGCAGAGGAAATGCCGGATCTGATGCGTACGATGGAGCGGCAATATCTCGATCCGGACCACCAGATCCATCATTGGGTTCAGAAGTTCATTCATCAAGGGCGCCCGACACGCACTGGTGAACTCCTGATGACCCTCACCTACGCCATCAAGGAGAGCTTCACCTATAACCGGCGCTCGGAAGCAGGCGTGCAAGATCCCATCACCACCCTAATGCTTAAGCGAGGGAGTTGCCGCGACTTCGCGATCCTGATGATCGAGGCCGTGCGCGCGCTGGGGCTCGCGGCCCGCTTCGTGTCCGGCTACATCTATAGCCCGGGCTCGAATGGAACCAGCCATGTGGGTGGAGGTTCAACCCATGCTTGGTGCCAAGTCTACCTGCCCGGTGCAGGTTGGGTCGAGTTCGATCCGACCAACGGCATCATCGGCAATCGCGATCTCATCCGCATCGCGGTGGCGCAAGATCCTCGCCAGGCGGTGCCGATCTCCGGAACATGGATGGGAGAGACGAGCGACTTCGAGGGAATGACAGTCGAGGTGAACGTTACGTMCTCTGAGAGTATGCCAGCGCAACGCACCGATTCAACCTCGCCCGATAGTGAGTATTGGCTACCCAATCCGGAAGGCACCCGATGAAGATTCACGCAGGCTATCGGATCGCATTCGAGTGTCAGCAGCCGACGCCTATGCTTCTGATGCTGAACGTTCATCCATCGCGAGTGCCGGACCTTATCACGCCCGACGAACTCATGTGCGATCCTCCCGTCGAGCTCAGGCATTATCGCGACGCCTTCGGCAACATCTGCACCCGGTTACTTGCGCCTGCTGGGCGGCTCGAGCTTTCAACGGATTTCCTGATCCGGGACTCCGGGCTGCACGATCCAGTCGTGCCTGGCGCAGTGCAGCAGCCTGTTGAGGACCTGCCTGATGATGTGATCGTCTATCTGCTCGGGAGCCGCTACTGCGAAACCGACCGACTCTCGGACATCGCCTGGCGTCTCTTCGGTGGTATCGAAGGCGGATGGGCACGTGTTCAGGCCATCTGCGATTACGCGCACGATCGGATCACGTTCAATTACCAGGATGCCTGCTCAACACGGTCGGCTTGGCAGGGACACAACGATCAGGTCGGTGTCTGTCGCGACTTTGCCCATCTGGCGGTCACCCTGTGCCGCTGCATGAACATCCCGGCCCGCTATTGCACGGGCTACCTGGGCGATATCGGCGTTCCGCCTGTGGATGATCCGATGGATTTCAGTGCCTGGTTCGAAGCGTATCTGGACGGCCAGTGGTATATCTTTGACGCCCGTCATAACACGCCAAGGATCGGGCGGATCCTGATGGCTACTGGGCGGGACGCGACCGACGTGGCAATCTCGACGAGTTTCGGCCTTTCCTCCCTGACAGGCTTCTTTGTCAGGACGGACGAACTCCCGCACGCATCAGAGTGACTCGAGCAAACTAAACAGTGCCGATCCGTCAGCGGCGAACCGGCCGCCATCAGACTTGGGCAGGGGCATATCCTCCGATCTTCGACGTCTTGAGGCCCAGTCCCACGACGGCTTCCAGAAGTTTTACGGCGCACACGACGCCATCAAGGATCGGCAGCCAATGACGGGCTGAAAGGTCCGCTGCTGCGAGATCCATTGGTCTTGAAAGAATGGTGAAAAAACTTTCCAGATTGGACTTCCCGCGCAGTTCTATGAAACCGCGTCAAAGGTCAGGTTCCGGCACCTTCCGCATCTTGGCCAAAGCTCTCCTTTTGAGCGGAATGCGGTCATTGATCCGATCGATCCGACGCGTACCTGCCTGTTACGCCACAACCGGTCCGGTGAATTTTAAGGAGGCATATTTCCAGAAGGTCTCAGCTGCACCCGTGAGCCGTGCGCGCGGGCGGAACAGTCGCACCTCGACGGGAATGTCCCATTCAGGCCCGCCCGCGCGGACGAGGCGCCCTGCCTCTAAATCGGACTCCACTAGGCTTTGGATGACCCAGGCGACGCCGGCACTGCTCTGCGCCATCTCTGCCAGTAGAACTGCGGGTCCAATGAAGCCAGGCTGAAGGGATGGAGGCTGCTCCTTGGCGGCGAGCGAACCCGCAACGATGCGGCCGATCCCCGACCCTGGGTGATATGTGAGGTGGGGCAGAGGAGCTTCAGGCGTGCCTGGCAGTGCGAAGCGCGGCTTCAGGGCGTCGGCCTCGTCCGGCGCGCTTACCGGCACGACCATGTCGGTGCCGATGGGAATAGATTGGAAGCGGGAGGCCTGGAGCCGCGTCGGCGCAAGAACATGATGATGGGCGATTAGGAACTGGGCCTCGCCGTMGATCAGCATGCGCTCGCAGGACGCCATGTTGGCTGAGACCAGTTGCAGGTTCATGCTGGAGACGGTTCTGGCCTGCACTTGACGAAACCAATGCGGGAAGAACGTGATGGACAGCGCATTGGTAACGGCGAAGCGTAGGGACTCGGTTGCCGCGTGGGCTTCCTCCAACACCCGCTCCCGTCCTGCCGTGACACGGTGCAGGATGTCCTCGGCAATCGGGCGGAAAGCGACTCCTGCCCGTGTCAGCACCACCGTATGGGTGTTGCGCTCGAAGAGGGATGCGCCAAGCCATTGCTCCAATGCGCGGACGTGCCGGCTCAGGGCAGGCTGTGTCACGTGGCGTCTCTCCGCAGCCCGCGAGAAACCTCCGGCATCGATCACCGCAAGAAAATCCTTCAACCAGCCAAGCTCTACTTCCATGTCGTCAGCGTATCATTTCATGCCGTCTCCGCATTACACCTGAGAAAGTTTCGCGTCTATCAAAGTGTGAAGTGTTGGTCCGGGCAAAGTTTTCCCGGCCGAATTCCTCAACAACAACAGATCGCTGACGATCTGGGAACGCGTCATGACCTCTGCTCAGAACTTTCTCGACATTAGGCTCCAGAACGACAGCAATGCCAAGCCGCGCATTGCCTTGACCATGGGCGACTGCACCGGCATCGGCCCTGAGCAATGCGCGYGGATCCTCTCCGACGGGCGCATGAACAATGTTGCGAAGATCGTCTTGGTGGGCGATGTCCGGGTGCTTGAGCGCGGCATGCAGGATACAGGCGTAAACTTCGAGGTGCGTCGGGTCTCCTCCATCAACGAGATAGACTGGAACGACGACACTGTTCCCTTGATCGATCTGGGCAACACCGATCCAAGCGCGCTCCCACGCGGTGCCGTCTCACCGGAGTCGGGCAAGCTCACGGGCGATACGCTGGCGCGCGCCATCGAGATCGCCAACGAGGGCCATGTGGACGCCGTCACTTTTGCGCCGCTCAACAAGGCGGCGATGTTCAAAGGCGGATGGGAGTTTCCCGACGAGCACAAGATGTTTGCCCATCTCCTGGGCCACAAGACCTACTTCTCGGAAATGAATGTGCTCGACGGTCAATGGATGTCCCGCGTGACCGGGCACGTTTCGCTCCGCCAAGCCATCGAGGAGATCACGCCGCAATCGATCTCCGATGCAGTGACGCTGGTTCACGAGATGCTGCGCAATGCCGGCATGGAGTACCCGCGCATCGCGGTGGCGGCGCTCAATCCCCATGCCGGCGAAGGCGGTCTGTTCGGGCGCGACGAGATCGAGATGATCGGGCCCACCGTGAAGGCGCTGGCCGAGAAGGGCATCAACTGCTCCGGGCCTTACCCCGCTGATACGGTCTATATCAGGGCATTCAAGGGCGAGTTCGACAGCGTGGTCGCCATGTACCACGACCAGGGCCAGATCGCCACAAAGCTGAAGGGGTTCAACCGCGGTGTCACCGTCACGGCCGGCCTGAAGACCATCTTCACCACGCCTTCGCATGGTACCGCCTTCGATATTGTCGGCAAGGGCATCGCAACTACCGGCGCGCTGGAATCGGCGATCACGCTCGCAGCGACACTCGCCACCAACAGGGCACGCCGGGAAGGCGCGGTCCGCTGACCGGACACGAGCACAGCAGAAGATCACCAAAAAGGTGACGGGCATCTAACTGAGTTGCCGCGGAAAGCGGTATTGGAAACCAAGGAGGAACACATGAAGAAAGCCATGACAATCGTTGCTGCGGCGGCTCTCGCATTCGCGAGCGCTGGCCCGGCTCTTGCTGAAATCAAGCGCCTGGAAATCACCGCGCCTGCTGCCGCCGGCGGCGGTTACGATCAGAATGCCCGCATCATGCAGCAGATCCTCCAGAAGGAGGGCCTTGCGTCGGGCATTCAAGTGGTCAACCAGCCCGGCGCTGGCGGCACCATCGGACTTGCGAACTACGTCAACAACAAGAAGCGCACCCCCACTCTCATGACGGGCGGCCTTGCGCTTGTGGGCGCCATCATCACCAATAAATCTACGGTCACGTTCGACGACACCTATCCACTGGCTCGACTGAGTGCTGACTATCAACCGATCGTCGTTGCTGCGGATTCTCCGTACAAGACGCTTGAAGATCTCATTGCCAAGTTCAAGGCCGATCCGGGCTCCGTCTCTTGGGGCGGCTCCGGTCCCGGCAGCACGGACCATATGCTCTACGGCCTGCTTGCAAAGGCCGCTGGCGTCGAGCCGTCGAAGATCAACTACGTGGTGCTGACCTCCGGTGGCGAGATGCTGTCGGGCGTCATGGGCGGCCACGTGACCGTCGGCACCGGCGGCTACAGCGAGCTGTCCGCCCAGATCAACTCCGGTAAGGTGCGCGCGCTGGCCATCTCCTCTCCGGAACGGCTTCCGGGCATCGACATCCCGACCTTCAAGGAGAAGGGCTACGACGTGGATCTGATCAACTGGCGTGCGGTTTTTGCGCCTAAGGATCTCAAGCCGGAGGAGAAGCAGGAACTCGAGCAGGCCATCGATAAGATGGTCAAGACCGAGGATTGGAAGGTTGCCGTCAAGCAGCGTGGCTGGAGCGACGTTTACATGCCGACTCCCGAGTTCGCCGCCTTCGTCAAGCAGGAACACGTGCGGGCCGAGAGCCTGTTCAAGGAACTCGGTCTCCTGAAGTAGCCTTAGGTCGCCGGGTTCGCCTCCAAGCGGGCCCGGCTTTGCCGTCCTGTTCCGGCATAGGCGCCAGCTCAAGCCTTCACGGCGATCGTGGATCGTCCGAAAGAAGACATGTCGGCGGCGTCGATGCCGGCCAGATCATCAGTACACGATGATGATCAACGGAGGTCGCTCGATGAATTCGGCAACCAAGCTCCAGATCGGAAACTTCGTTCTCGGAGCGATCCTGCTCTTTCTTGCCATCCTCGTGGCGGTGGAGACATTCTCGCTTACCGCGCCTACACAGCAGGCAACAGTTGGGCCCGCCTTCTTCCCGCTGCTCATCGCCTTGGGCCTCGCGGCCAATGCCGCAGCGCTGTTCTGGCAGGTGCTTCGCGGCAAGGTAGCTGCAGAGCAATGGCTCAAGCACGATATGGCGCCTGTGCTGATCGTGCTCGCCGGACTTGTCATCCAGATGGCTCTGCTCGCTACGGCCGGCTGGATCGTGGCGACCACTCTGCTTTTTGCCACCGTCGCATGGGCGTTCGGCGGCCGCCGGGTCGTGCTCGACCTCCTGATCGGTTTCGTGCTGAGCGCAGCGTCCTTCTACCTGTTCAACGAAATGCTGGGACTTTCGCTGCCGCAGGGATCGATCGTCGAAACTTTCTTGAACGGCTGATCCTCGCATTTTTACTTCTGGATTCGAACATACCGGGCGCTTCGCGACATGATGGAAACGCYGCAATTACTCCTCCAGGGCTTCTCCGTATCCCTGGATCCCATGAACCTTCTGTGGGCGGCCGTGGGTGTTACCGTCGGTACTGCGATTGGCGTGCTTCCGGGCATCGGCCCATCGCTTACGGTGGCGCTCCTCCTGCCTGTGACCACTGCGCTCGAGCCCACCGCCGCCTTCATCATGTTCGGCGGCATCTATTACGGTGCCATGTATGGCGGCTCGACCACGTCGATCCTGCTCAACACGCCGGGTGAATCAGGCGCCATTGTGACTGCCGTCGACGGACATGCGATGGCGCGCAAGGGGCGAGGGGCGCAGGCTCTCGCGACGGCGGCCATCGGCTCCTTCGTGGCGGGCACCATTGCCACCCTGGCGATGACATTTGTGGCGCCCGCCATGGTCTCCTTCGCGCTGCTGTTCGGCCCTGCCGAATATTTCGGCCTCATGGTGCTGGCCTTCGTGACAGTCACGGCCGTTCTGGGTGAGAACCTGGCTCTCGGCATGGCGAGCCTCATGCTCGGGCTGACGCTTGGTCTCGTCGGCATCGACAACCAGACGGGCGCTGCGCGCCTCACCTTCGATGTTCCGGAGTTGCTGGACGGTATCGATGTCGTCATCGTCGCGGTGGGGCTTTTCGCCATCGGCGAGGCGCTGTACCAGGTCTCGCGCTACCGGCACGAGAAGGAGGAGATCTACGCGCTTAAAGGGTCGCTCTGGATGAGCCGCGAGGATTGGAGCCGTTCGTGGAAGCCGTGGCTGCGCGGAACGGCAATCGGTTTTCCCATCGGCTCACTGCCCGCCGGCGGCAGCGAGATCCCGACGTTCCTCTCTTATGTGGTCGAGAAGCGTCTCGCCAAGAACCCCGAGGAATTCGGTCATGGGGCCATCGAAGCCGTGGCCGGGCCTGAGGCAGCCAACAATGCATCGGCGGCGGGCGTGCTCACGCCGCTTCTTGCGCTCGGTCTGCCTACCTCCGCGACGGCCGCCATCATGCTCGCGGCCTTTCAGCAATATGGATTGCAGCCAGGCCCATTGCTGTTCGAGAACGACCCGCAACTCGTCTGGGGCATGATCGCAAGCCTCTATATCGGCAACGTGTTCCTGCTCCTCCTCAACCTGCCGATGGCAGGCGTGTGGGTGAAGCTGTTGCTGGTGCCCAAACCCTGGCTCTATGGCGGCATTCTGGTTTTCGCGACGCTCGGCGCCTATTCGCTGAACAACAATATCGTCGATCTCGTGCTGCTCTGGATCATCGGCATTGGCGGGTTCGGCATGCGGCTCCTCAACGTGCCTGTCGCGCCTTGCATCGTTGGCCTCATCCTCGGTCCCATGGCCGAGCAGCACTTCCGCCGCGCACTCGCCATCAGTCAGGGAGACCTGTCGGTGTTCTACAACCCGATGACGCATCCGCTGGCCGTGAGCCTGCTGGTGATCGCCATCGCCTTCCTCGTTACGCCAATGCTCCTGCGGCTGCGCCGAGCCTGACGGCAGGCCGACGGACCGTTTCGCTCCTCATTCACTCTGCTGGAGATCGACATGCCTGCTCCTCTTACCATCACCGTTCTGCCGGGCGATCACATCGGCCCGGAAATTAGCCGCGCCGCTATTCTTGCGCTCGAGGCTGCCAATGAAACCTACGACCTGAACCTGCGCTTCGAAGAGCATGCGGTGGGTCATGCGAGCCTGAAAGAGTACGGCACCACGCTCAGGGACAGCGTCTACAAGGCCGCCATCGAGGCCGACGGCATCCTCCTCGGACCCTGCGACAATGGTGGTTATCCTGCTCCGAAGGATGGCGGCATCAACGTGCCGGGCAAGTTCCGCCACGATCTCGATCTCTACGCCAACCTGCGTCCCTCGCGCTCGCATCGCAGCGTGCCCCATGCGCGTCCGGGCCTCGACGTTTTGATCGTGCGCGAGAACTCGGAAGGATTCTATCCGGACCGCAATATGTTCGAGGGTTATGGCGAGGTGATGCCGGTGGAGGGCGTCGCGATTTCCATGCGTAAGATCACGGCGCACGCGTCCAACCGCATCGCGCGCAGCGCATTCGAATGGGCACGCAGACGTCGCAAGCATGTGACCATCGTCAGCAAGAAGCACATCTTCCGCATGACGGATGGGCTCTTCTACGATGAATGCGTGAAGGTCGCCGCCGAGTATCCGGACGTGGAGTGGACCTCATCCATCGTCGATGCCTTCAACGCCGATGTCTACACGAATCCCGACCGCTACGACGTGGTGGTGATGACCAACCTGTTCGGCGACATCATCTCCAATCTCTGCTCCGCGCTTGCAGGTGGCCTCGGCCTCGGCGGCGGCGTCAATGCGGGCGTCAACCACGCCATGGCCAACGCCTCGCACGGCTCCGCGCCGGATATCGCCGGACAGGACAAGGCCAATCCGATCAGCATGGTCGTTTCAGGGGCTATGCTCCTCGGCTGGCTCGGGCAGAGGCACGGGCGTGAGGATCTGCTTGTGGCCGAGAAGGCCCTCGAGCGGGCCATCGACCGCGTGCTCGAAAGCCCCGAGACCCGTACGGTCGATGTGGGCGGCACTGCCTCCTGCAGCCGATCCGCCACCGCTATTGCGGATGCCATCAGGCAGAAGGCAGTATAAACAGGAACAGGGGAGGAGGCCTGATGCCCGATAGGCGCAGGCACGCATCCTCTTTCTTTTCCAGACAGCAGCCAAGCTTAGTCCCGGATATCCCATGACCCCGTCCCGGGCTCCAGTTTCCCTCGTGTCGCTCTTTCTCGTGTTCTTCCGCGTGGGGCTCTTCAGCTTCGGCGGCGGCCTTTCAGGCTGGATCTATCGCGAGGTAGTGACCCTGAGGGGCTGGATGAGCGACGACGATTTCTTCTCCGGGCTGGCGCTCTCCCAGATCCTGCCCGGAGCGAACGTCACCAATCTGTCGGTCTATATCGGCCAGCGCCTGCGTGGACCGATAGGGGCGGTCTGCGCCCTGACCGGCCTGGTGATCGGTCCTTTCTTCGCGGTGATAGCCCTTGCTACGGCCTATAACCAACTCGCCGAAATGCCGTGGATCCAGAATGCCATGAGCGGGGCTGCGGCTGCCGCCATCGGCCTGCTCCTGATCGTCGCCGGCAAGGGCGCCTACAGCGCAAGCCGCAGGCTCGTACCGTTCCTGATCCTGATGGCGACCTTCGTGGCTGTGGGTTTTCTGCAATGGCCGCTCGTGCCGGTGGTGCTGGGGCTCGCGCCCGTGTCGATCGCCTTTGCTTGGTGGCAGGCCTCGTCCGATGCGTGAAAATGCGCTCTGGTCGCTGATCGTCGTCTTCGTGCCGTTCTCGCTGGTTTCCATCGGCGGAGGTCCCAGCATCTTCGCGGGCATCCAGCATCAATCCGTTGAGGTCTATCACTGGGTCACCGCGCGGGAGTTTGTTGATCTGTTCGCGATTGCGCGGGCTGCCCCCGGCCCGGGCTCCATGCTTGTGACCCTGCTCGGCTGGAAAGTAGCGGGCTGGATCGGCGCCATCGTGGCGACGCTCGCACTCTTCATTCCGTCATCGCTGCTCTGCTACGGCGTCACGAAGATGTGGAACCATTATCGTGGCCGCCACTGGCACACAGCGCTGGAGAATGGGCTGGCCCCCATCGGCGCAGGGCTTATCCTGGCCGGCGTGTTCGCAATCTTTCGTATCGCGGGGGCAGGCATCCTGTCCTGGGCTGTAGCGGGCATCGCGGCCGCGATCCTGGTTTGGCGTCCGACGCTCAACCCGCTGATCCTGCTTGCCGGCGGTGCCGTCGCCTTCGCAACCTGGCACGGCATGGTCTCCCATTAGCCGAGGCCCGTCGCAGGCGGGGCAACAGATGCGACCGGCTTCCACCCGTTCGCTCCGGAGCCTAATCTGTTTCGGTTATGCAGATTGTCTTGAGCTGACAGACAGGCCTCGGACTAGGTGATCAGGAATGGCCGCTCCTGGCACGTTCCGGACAGGGGGTGAACTTCCGCTTTGGACAGGAACATTGGACATTCCCGTCAGTGAACGAATTTCACTTCCTGACCCTGATGTATGGACCGGCCGTGCGTCGCAAGAGGCTTCGAGATGGCGAAGTTGGTCTTGCACACATGTATCCGACCCTTTGTGGAGCAGCGCTCCTGGCCATCATGGATATCCGCGAGCATCGGTTCTCATCAACGGACCGGCCCAGTTACGGCCAAGTGGGTCACCAGAGCACCCATGCGACGGCGCGATCGTTCTCCATCTCGTCTTCCTCTCGCAGACCTTGGCGAGTTCCAAGCGGGTGATGCAGGGCAGGGGCGATGCTGCCCTCAACCCATCACTGCCGCTGTACGTGGTTCATAAGTCCGGTTCTGGCTCAGCACACTCCAGGCAATGGGCTCTGTTGCATTAACTTCGCGCGGCACAAGCCATAGCGTGTTTGTTGGCCTGACCAGCTACCAGATCATGTGGCTTGGCGGATTAATGCAACAGAGCCAAGCAAGAGCGAAGCGGAAGGGTCTGTGAATCTGGGCCCGTTAGTGAAAAGCGGCATTCCTCCAGTAGCCTTTGAGCCAAACTCAAAATTAGAATCCGCCTTGGGGCGACTGTTAGAGGGCATTCGGCATAGCCGAGGCGGTTGAGGGTAGGGCAGTGCAAGACGAGATTCCGACAAAGCAGGGACGCCGGCCCGATAAATTCGATGAAATCAGCCTCAGACTGCGCCAGTTGCGCCTTGCTATGGGGTTCATCCAGAAGCGGGCATGGTGCAACTTCATTGGTGCCCACGAGCCGAGCTGGCACGTGTTTGAAAACGGCAACCGCCGTATCACGATAGACGAGGCCCTCAAGGTCTGTGACAGAACGGGTGTCTCGCTCGATTGGATCTATCGGGGCTTGGAGCACACGCTGCCCCTGCATGTGGCCGAAAAACTCCGCCTCAACCTTGCCGCGGCAGACAAAGCTGCCGAAAGGGATTGGCTGGATCTCACCCCTTCAAAGAGGAAGATCTGAAACCAATGGACAGGCCAGAGGTAATTGCGGCTCGGTTGAGAGCCCTCCGCCGAGCGCTGAAACACAATCAGAAGACATTCTGTGAGGTCGTCGGGATCTCCGAACAAGCCTGGAATCACTTCGAGCACGGGCGCCGTGCCCCCACAGTCAAAGATGGGGTGAAGATTGCCAAGAAAACTGGCGTTACGCTCGATTGGATCTACTGCGGAGATGGTCAGGGGCTGCAGGACAAGGCCTTGAAGAAGAGCCTGGAGGACTTGGAGGCAGAAGAGCTTCCGGTAGAGGAAGACACAGAAGATAGCGAAGAGGCCATAGCCGCTACGGAGGCTCCTGACGATGCCCTGACCATCGCAGAGGCGAAGCGCCGGCTTGCTCGCTCCCTGGTCAGCGACGACGCCAACGGCACGATCTTCCGGGTGGCGCACGGAGGATCCAGGTAGCCGACACGGCTGCGGCTGACGACAAGCGTTTCGGTCACAGGTAGTCTGGATCGGTTGTGACGTCGACGGTGAGCCGGACCTGCGGCCAGCTCGCATCAAGCCGGGTAGCGACCTCGCGGCGGATGCCGTCGACGGCCGCGACCGTCCCGACATGGTAATCGGGCGCCACGAGGATGTGGATCTCGACGAACTGCCCCCGGCCGATCTGGGCGACATGGCTCGAATATGTGAGAAAGCCGCGCTCCCTTACGAGGCCGTCCATGACCTGCCGGACCCGTCGGTCGAGTTCCTCCGGTGCCACCTCGAGCACGTCCCTCATGGCGCGGCGCCCACTCGTGATGCTCCGAGGCCGTGAGAGCCATCGCGACGGCGTAGGCGAACAGAAGGGACAGGCTCACGTAGCCGCTCAAGAGCCAGGCACGGGCATCGACGGCCAGCAGGATCGAACCCTGGTGACGCGCCAAGCGGCTCATGTAGGCCGCCATGACGAAGCCCGCGGCGCCCATGAGGCCTGCCCAGATCAGGCCGAACCCGTATGCCACGTGCTGCCCGCCGCTCATCAGTCCTCGCACGGCGTCAATGACGGCGTAGATGCACGCGGTGACCAGGACTGCACTCTCGGCTGCGGCAACCAGTGGCTCAAGATGCCAGTAGCCGTACTGGAAGCGGCGGCTTGGCTCCTGCATCAGCAGCTTCGCCACGGCGAGCGCCCCGAAGGTCAGAAGGACGTCGACGAAACTGTACATGCCGTCGAAAGTGATCGCGCGCGAACCGATTGCCAGGCCGCCGAGGATGCCCGCCAGACCCGTCACCAATGTCACCGCAATCGACAGCTTCAGGGCGCGTTGCTCCGCCATCGGTTCCACGCCTCGTGCCGCTTCGGACGGCCGGGACGCGCGCGTGGCGGAATCCTGGTTCATGAACTCACCGATGCGCTTGGCGTGTCCGCAAGGTCGTACCAGCGCGAGGTCGCGATGGCATGGAGGACCAAGCCGGACAACGCTTCGATTCAGCTCCAGTAAACGCACTGACGTCAGGCACTGTACAGCGTTCGAGGCCCGTATGCGACGGTGCTGGATGCGGCGGGGGCGACGATGGACGGGGTCCACTCGCTCCAGGGAACCGGCGCGACTGCGTCACGCCTATGCCCTGGCTCATCGTTCCGGCCGGACAACCACCTCAGGTATCGCGGGGCAGGGCGGTGTAGACCCGCACGACGGATTGGTGGAACTCCGCCATGTAGGTCTTCGGGAACTCGACCGTGTACTCGTTGGTGACCTCGCCCTGGTCGGTGATCAGGTTCCGCGTGAACTCGGGGTTTGTCGTCGACGACGCCAGCGTTTGGGGCACGCTGGCAGGGGTCGCGGTCGCGTAGGATGGTGCGCTGCTGGTGAGTGACGACGCCAACGGCATGGTCTTCCGGACCACATCCAAGTCTTCTCCATGGGCACGGCTCACTGATGACCGAAGCAACCCGCCGATCCACGACGGGTTCGACGATTGCGGGTGTCACGGTTCGGGATGGAACGCTCGGTCGACTCGTCGCTTCACTTGCCGAAAGGGTCGAAAAACACAGAGGAGGCGAGACCCATGAGAGACAGTGCAATCCTCACACCGGGTCAGTGCCGTGCGGCACGCGCACTTGCGGAAGTTGACGTGGGAACCCTTGCTCACAGGGCGCGCATTCCCGCCGCGGATATCATCGATTACGAGAAGATGCGCCGCCAGCTCGATCCTGACAGTCTATCCGCCCTGCGTCGCGCACTCGAGGATCTTGGAGCGGTGTTCATACCTGAGGACAACATGGGGGTCGGCGTCAGGCTGAAGTTCAACCGCCGAGGCACTCGACGGATCGGAACCTGGGAGAGCGAAGGCGGTTCTGTTGCGGAGGATGATGTTCCCTGAACTCCTCAGACAACATTGACCAGTCATAGCGGCCTCGCATGTCAGCGAACGGCCTTCTCGCCAACGTCCCTTGCATCGAGGGGGGCAGCGCAAGAACCAGGCCTAATGCCACGTCGGCATTCTCAAAGCAAAGGCAGCGACCGTGAAGACAAGGTCAATGCCGACAAGCTCGGACCACGTGCATCCGGCGCCCAGCCATCGAGCGGTGATCGCGGCGGTGGCCGTTTCAGGCCTTGCCCGACAGGCGGTCCATGACCGGGCGTTGGCGAGCAGGCCATTGGGTTCCCCGGCCATCGTCATGTCAGGACCTTGCTGGCAGCCAGGTTGATGCAGCCCATCCCGAACAGGAAGATCGGGAACCATCGCGGGCATGGCGTGGGATGATCGTCGGGGCCGCCGAAACCCTGTCCCGAAACCTGGGCTTCTTCAGGCAATCCAAACGGGGAGCATGACCGTCGCGGGCTTCCATCGATCGTTCGCGACCGAGGCCGACTCCCGAAGGTGTCAGGCATCCCGCGGCAGGGCGGTGTAGACCCGCACGATGAACTGGTGGAACTCCGCCATGTAGTTCCTCAGGAACCCGGCCGTGGACTCGTCCGTGACCTCGCCCTCATCGGTGATCAGGCCTGGCTTGAACTGGATGTAGGCCTCCGGCGCATTCATCTGCGGCGAGTTGCAGAAGCCGAGCACGCTGCGCAGGTGCTGCTGCCCCACGGCGGTGCCGATCGCGCCGGGCGAGGTACCGATCACCGCCGAGGGCTTGCGCGTGAACGAGTTCTTCCCGTAGGGCCGGCTGGCCCAGTCGATGGCGTTCTTCAGCCCGCCGGGGATCGAGCGGTTGTACTCGGGCGTGACGAACAGCACTGCATCCACCGACGCGATGGCGTCCTTAAACGCTTTCGCCACGGGCGGGTAATCCGCATCGTAGTCGTAGCTGTAGAGCGGCAGGTCCTTGATCGGGATCTCGGTGAACTCAAGGTGATCCGGAGCCAGACGGATCAGCGCCGTGGCGAGCTTGCGGTTGATCGACTCCTTGGCGAGGCTGCCGATCATATAGCCGACCTTGAACGTAGTCATCGCGCTCTCCTATGAACGGGTTAGGGCCTTTTGCAGTCATCGCGCGGATGAAGGACATCGCACGATCCCGGCGGATTGTTCCGCCAGGCACCTCATCGGCGGCTGGGCGAAGCCCCCTTCGTGGCACTTTCGGCTCCGGACGCCTCTTCAGTCCGCAGCCTGACGCGGAAAAAGTCGAAGATCACGCGGAGCGTGGCCAGCGTCGGCACGGCCAGGAGGACACCTGTGATCCCCAACAGCGATCCGCCGACCAGGACGCCCAGGAAGACGAGGATCGATGGAACCTTGATGGTGTGCGCCTGGATGCGGGGCGTCAGCACATTGCCCTCCAATTGCTGGATGGCCAGGAAGAGAATTCCCGTCAGCACGGCCGCGGTCGGCGAGATGGAGAACGCCACCAGCAGCGCGGGAATGGCCCCAATCCAGGCACCAAGGTAGGGAATGACTGCCGTGATCGACACCCAGGCACCCAGCGCCAGTGCATAGGGCACTCCGATCAGGAACAGCGCCGCCGCGGACAGCCCGCCCTGGATGGCCAGCACCAGCGCGAGTCCCCCAAGGTAGCGCGAGAGGGCGTGGCCGAGTGCTTCCCAGAACTCCAGGGCATCGTGGCGGTAGCGGCCCGGCACGCTGGTCAGGTAGGCCGCCTTGAACGAGCGCACGTTGGCGAGCAGCGACGCGGCGATGAAGATCACCGCAAACAGGGTCAGCGCCCAACTGAAGGTGCCGACGAGGATTCCGAGCGTGCGGCCGAGCACGTTGTCGGCGATCACGCCGAGGCTGTCCCTGATGTCCGTGATCAGGCGCCCCGCGACCGCCTGCGGCGTGTCGGGCAGAAGGTCGCGGGCATGCAGCGCCCGGAGCGCCCGCACCAGGTACTGCTCCAGGTTCTGCACCAGATCGGGCAGGGCGGTCACGAGGCCACTGGCCTGGGACACGATCAGGGGCAGGAGGATGTAGGCCAGCAATAGGAACACGGCGAGCAGGATCAGGAACGAGAACAGGATGGCCAGGCCGCGCGGAACCACCTGCGCGAACAGGTGGACCGGGAAGGACAGCACCAGGGCCACCGCGAAGCCGGCAAGGGCGACGGCCGGCACGATCGGCACCGCCCACAGGATCAGCACCAGCAGGGCGGCCAGTCCGAACAGGATGAGCCGCCATGTCATGGTGGAGATCCGGATCGGCGTCGGCTTGCGGGGGCCGTGTCTCCGCACAACCCGGCGCGAGGGCAACCGAATGGGTTCAGGAGGCGTGGTTCTCAATTCCATCTCGCCCTCGCCAGAGAGTGTCATTCCCGGGAAACGGCATCAGGACGGCTTCTTGAGCACGGGCTGGCCCGACTTGTCCTTGATCTCGTTCTGCCACGTGGCGCGGACAAGGTCCTTCACCGGGTTGGGCAGCGGGACGTAATCAAGCTCGACCGCCATCGGGTCACCCTTGCTGAAGGCCCATTCGAAGAACCTCAGCGCCTCCACCACCTGCTCAGCCTTCTCCGGGGCCTTGTGGACCAGGATGAAGGTCGGCGACGTGATCGGCCAAGTCTCGTCTCCGGGCTGGTTGGTCAGCGAGATGCCGAAGCCAGCCGCCGGCTCCCAGTCGGCCCCGGCCGCCGCAGCCTGGAACGACTTGGCCTCGGGCACGACGAACTTTCCGGCCTCGTTCTGAAGCTGGGCAACCGCGAGCCGGGTCTGCTTGGCGTAGGCATATTCCACGTAGCCAAGAGAATTCGACACCTGCTTGACGAGCGCGGCGACACCCTCATTGCCCTTGCCGCCCTGGCCGATCGGCCATTGCACCGAAGCGCCCGCACCAGGGCCGCCCTTCCACACCTCGGAGACCTGGGACAGGTAAGTGGTGAACACGTCGGTCGTGCCGGAGCCATCGGAGCGGTAGATCGGGGTGATCGCCGCGTCGGGCAACGTCACCCCCTGGTTGATTTGGACGATCCTGGCATCGTTCCACCGGGTGATCCTGGCATTGAAGATGTCGGCGAGAATCTCGCCTGTCAGCTTCAGTTGACCCGCCGGAATACCCTCGATGTTGTAGACCGGAACGATACCGCCGATGACGACCGGGAACTGGACGAGGCCGTCCTTCCGCAGGTCCTCGCCCGTCAAGGGCGCGTCCGTGGCTCCGAAGTCCACCGTCTTCGTCCGGATCTGGCGGACGCCGCCGCTCGAGCCGATGGGCTGGTAGTTGATCCTGATCTGGGTCTCTCCGTAGTAGGCCTCCGCCCAACGGGCATAGAGCGGAACGGGAAGGTCGCGCCCGCACCCGTGATCGTGGCCGGACGATCCGAGCACGCGGCCATCGCGAGGACAAGCCCAGCCGCAACGGCGTGGGACAAACGGTGCATGAGACCCTCCCATGGTCCACATGAGTGTCACCGACCACGAGCAGGAAACGGACGAAGGTCGGTCCTTGAAACCATGAACGCGGGAAATCGGGAAAAGCTACAACACCGGGGGATGGACTCTCGTCGGGACGGTCAACGACGCGACGCCTCCGATGCTTCTGTCTCGCCATGGGAGTTCGACTGCCCCGATGCCACCTGACCCCGAGGCACAGCAGGTCAAGGGGTGATGGACACGATGACGGCTGCATCGTGGGATCGTGGACTATGCAAGAGGCCGCGCCGGAACCGCCTTTGCCGCAGCCTCCATCCGATCGAAGAGGCGGGCGGCCAGGTCGGGTTTCAGGTCGGGTATCCGCGTGAGGCTCGCGAGGACCACGCCGAGCGAGGCCAACAGGAGCAAGGCGCTGTCCTGGTTGTCGGGAAAGGCGCTTCGGCGCAGCAGGTCTGTCATCAGGGTTTGCAGCTCCTGGAACGGATCCTGTTGCTCGCGCGCCAACAGCAACGGGGCAAAGCGGTACTGTCGCAAACCCATCGGTAACTGAGTTCGGCCAATGTCTCCGGCAAGCTCTGGAGGTGTGTCATGTTCAAAGGCCGTCACTTCGATCGCTCTGTGATCCTGCTGTGCGTGAGGTGGTATCTCGCTTATGGCCTAAGCCTCCGAAACTTAGAGGAGATGATGGCCGAGCGCGGCATCTCCGTCGACCACGCGACGGTCGGCCGATGGGTAATCCGTTACTCACCTGAGCTTCTCGAGCGATTTAATCAGTGCAAACGACCCGTCAGCCGGGAATGGCATATGGATGAGACACACATCAAAGTTCAAGGTCAGTGGCGGTATCTGTATCGCGCGATCGACAGCCATGGCGACACGGTTGAGTTCTGGTTCAGCGAGCGGCGCAATCTGACTGCTGCCAAGCGCTTCCTGCGCAAAGCGCTCAAGCGACATGGCCGGCCTGAGCGGATCGTCATCGATGGCAGCCAGACCAACCGCGAGGCGATCCTCTCCTGCGATACGACAGACCAGCTGCAGGACCGGTCACGACGGAGGCTCAAGCCGATCCGCATCCGGCAAAGCGCCTACCTCAATAATCGGATTGAGCAGGATCATCGTGCCATCAAGCGGCGGGTGCGACCGATGATGTGCTTCAAGTCGATGAATAGCGCCCGTGCCGTGCTTGCCGGCATCGAAATGGTTCACATGATGCGAAAGGGACAGGCGAATTACGCCTGCGCTCAGCAACTGTCGCTCGCTGAGCAGTTCGAGAGGCTCGCCACGTAACGGGGTACGAACCTCGCTCAAATCTATGTGTCTATTGCCAGAAATTGCGACACAGCCTCTTCGGAACAGTGGAGGCGTGATGTCTATGAGAAGGACACAGAACTCCGCGTTGCGCCGGCAATGCCGAATGCAATCAAATATCCCACAACGTGCCCAAGGGAAACAACTGCGAGCAGGATGATCACTAATCCATATTGGCCCGTTACATCGTAGGCATAGCCGGCGAGGAGTGGGCCTGCGGCCATCCCGATGCCCGAGGCCATGCGGCAGATGCCAAGGACACTCGCGAGGCTAGCAAGGGTTGTGATGAGCCGAGCGCCGATTGCGAGAACGACCTGCTGCCCGCCGAAAGCAATCCCAACCGCTAGCGGGAAGATAAGCAACGCGCTTGGGACAGCCAGCGTGGTGCCGACAGCGAGAGACGTGAAGGTTACGATAATCCCACCAGCTGCGATCATCATCACCTTCCACGGGCCCCACAAGTCACAGAGATAGCCTGACCAGAGACGCCAGACGAACAGGACCAATCCCGCGACGGCAACGACCCACACGGCAAGGCTTTCACCGACGCTGTAGCGGTCGAGAAGAGCGATCTGCTGGGTGATGAGTCCCTGATAAGCCGCGGAGCCGCAGAAATAGGCAGCCGCGAGCGCCAGAAGGGGAAGAAGGGGTGTTTTGATCGAAGGCCCGGCGCTCTGCTGCGGTTGTATCCGCCGAACCGGATCTAGGGCAAGGAGATGGAGTGCGCCTCCAATGAGAGCCACCGAGCTGCCGAGAATGAGATAGGCCGCACGCCATCCGAACTCCACGATAATCCAATGGATGATGGGAAGTCCCAAGAACGTGGCGAAGCTCGATCCCGCGTCGGCGATGGCCATCGCGGTTGCTGGGCGCTCTCGGAAGCGGCCCGCTAGAACCGCGAAGACGGCATAGGAACTCGTACAATGGCTCCCAATGCCGCCGATCACGCCAAAGACGAGCCAGTATGCGTCAGGCGTTCTGACCAGCGTCACGCCACATAGAGCAAGCCCCAGGACCAACGACGCCGCTGCAAGCAAGCGGCGGCTATCCCAGCGTCCAAGGGCATAGCCAAAAGCCGGTGCGGTCAGGGCATTCGTCAAAGCAAAGATACTGAAAGCACCAGAGATCTCGGCTCTCGACCAGTGAAACTCTGCTTCGATAGCAACGAGGAAGAGGCTAAACGACGTCCAGATGAGCCCGGAAATCGCCATCAGGCCAAAGGCTGAAGCCAACCGGGTGCGCTTGGCCAAGCGCACCCGACGGCTGCGGGCTTTCAGGCCCGATGCGATGGGGTGGTCGAGCGCCGTCACATCGCGCTCAATGAACCTGGTAGCGATGGACCATGTCCCAGTTCAGCTCGAGCCCGAAGCCAGGACCCTGAGGCACCTGGATGATCCCGTTCTTCGGATTGGGGCGGTTGGTGATCATCTCGGCCCAGATCGGATCGCGTGCCGGTTCGAAGCATTCCACGCAGACGCCATTCGGAATCGCGGCGATCATGTGCATAGCGATCTGCGGTTCCTCGTGGTGCCCGACACCGATATCGTGCAGGGCGCACAAGGCCGCGGCCCGCCGCCATTCGGTGATGCCTCCGGCTTCCGAGGCGTCGAAGTTCACGATGTCCACAGCGCCCTCGGCAACGAGGCGGCGGACGCCGGCACTCGTGGCCTCGCTCTGGCCAGCATCGATTGGGATCGAGGTGGCGCGGCGGACCTGCGCCATCATCCGCGCATCGTCGTACCAGTGGCATGGCTCCTCAAACCAGGCGATGTTGTATTTCTCGATCAGGCGCGCAAAGCGAACCGCCTCGGAAACCGGCCATCCGCGATTGGCATCAACCGCAATCAAGAAATCATCGCCGGCGCCTTTCCGAGCGGCTTCGACCCGTTCCGCATCCTTCTCGGCTGACAATCCACCGACCTTGACCTTGCAGCCGGCAAGGCCCGCATTCTTCAGGCGCTCCATCTCCTTGCCGAGATCGGATAGGGTCTTGCCCTCCTCATAGTAGCCGCCGATGCAAATGATCGGCAGTTCCTGCCGGTAGCCGCCAAGCAGGCGGCACACATTTACGCCGGCGGCCTTGCCCATGAGGTCCCAGATCGCGCTGTCGATGCAGGCGACGGCCTCCATCACGAGCTTACGATCGCGGTTCCACTCCGCCTGCTTGAAGAGCCGCTGCCAGATACGCTCAACGGCAAAAATCTCCTCTCCGACAACGAGCGGGACAAGCTCCTTTTCGATGATCTCGACCACTTCGCGCATGTGGTCCCGATTGTCGCCGTTATAGACCTCACTGATTAGGCCTGTGTCAGTCTCCATGCGGGTGATGATGGTGCACCTTTTACTTACATTGTATCGGCTGCCGCCGAAGTTCTTCGAGAGGGGGATTTCGACGGCCATCACCGTCACGTTCTTGATCTTCATGACAACCTCGGGATCATCGTGTTGCGATTGAAACTTATTCACCTTTCGCGCCGCCTTCGGAGAGCCCGACGACGAGCTTGCGCTGAACAAGCAGGTAGAAGAGAACGACGGGGATCGTGACGAGCACGGCACCCGCCAGAAGCATGCCCCAGGAATAGATGTTGTCCTGACCGATCCAGGTGGCGAGGCCGAGCGGCAGCGTCTTGTTGCGCTCGGAAGACGTGAAGACGAGCGCGAACAGGAACTCGTTCCAAGCATGATTGAAGCTGAAGACGCCCACTGAGATAACGCCTGGAAGAGCCAGGGGTACGGTGACGCGATACATGGCCTGCAGGCGCGTGCATCCGTCGATCATCGCGCTCTCTTCAAGGCTGACGGGGATCGCGTTGAAGTAGGAGCGCATGAACCAGAGCGCGAGGGGCAAGGTGAAGGCAGTATTCGCGATGATCAGTGCGAAGAGCGTATCCGCCAGGCCGAGCTTGACCACATAGATGTACAGGGGAAGGACGAGGAGCACCTCCGGCAGCATGTAGCAGATCAACGCTGCATTGGAGAACGCTGCGATCCCGAAGAACTTGAAACGACTGAGGCTGTAGGCGCCCAACCCTCCGATCAGGAGCGAGAGAAAAGTGGCGCCGCCCGCGACGACAAGGCTGTTGGCGAAGTAGATAGGAAAGTTCGTCTGGACGAACAAGTCCCTGTAGTTCTGAAGGGTCCATTCGGTCGGCAGGAAGGTCGGCGGGGTGGCATAGAGCTCTCCTCCGAGCTTGAAGGAACACAACACCATCCAGAGCAGCGGGAAGCCGACCACGGATACCGCTGTGAAAACCAGAAGGTAGAGCATGATGCGAGAGGCGAGATGGTGCACATCCGCCATCTCGTAATTGCGGCGGGGACGCTCTGAGGTGGAGGCGACAGACAGGGTTGCGGACGTCATTGGCGGGCCTCCGCGCGATTGATCAGTATGAAGTAGAGGGCCAGCAGAACCCCTAGGATGCCGAAGGTGAGGATCGCCACCGCAGCGGCACGTCCGAACTCGAAATCGGAAAAAGCCTTGAGATAAACGAGAATAGGCAGCGTCGTCGTCGCGTCGAGGGGGCCACCACCAGTCATCAGGTAGATGATCTCGAACTTGTGGAAGGTCCAGATGGTCCGTAGAAGTGCGGTCAGCAGGAAGACCGGCATCACGTAGGGCAGGGTGATGCGCCAGAACTGCTGGAAGACACTCGCTCCATCGATGCGCGCTGCCTCATACTGCTCCTGTGGGATCGCCTGAAGAATTCCGAGGAGGGCAATGACGGCGAAGGGGAAGAACTTCCAAACGCCCACCAAGATCACGGACGTCATTGCCAAGGACTGGCTGTTGAGCCATAGCAGCGGCTTGTCGATCACTCCGATGGAGATGAGCCCCGCATTGATGATACCGACGATGTCGTGGAACATGTAGCGCCAGGTAAGCACAGCCACGACGGTGGGAACGAGGTAGGGTGCCAGGATCACAGCCCGCGCGACGCCCCGAAAGGCAAAGGTCTTATTGAGAAGAAGCGCCAGACCGAGACCCAGAACCATCTCGATCGACACACTGCCGAAAACCCAGATGAAGGTGTTCCACAATGCGGTGTAAAACGCTTCGCTCGTCAGGGCCCAAGCAAAATTCTCGAAGCCGACATAGGGCCCCGACATATCACCCATGCCGACATCCTGCGTGGCCGTGACGAACACCGTAATCGTTGGCACAACGGCAAGAAGCAATAGGAGCAATGCGCTTGGCGCGAGGGTCACATAAGCGAGCGTTCGGTCGCCGGCGAGGGCAGCGCGTCTCTCAAACATGAGCTACCCTCCGTTCGCTGAACGAACCGGTGATGGGCAGCGCCTTGCCGCTTGCGGTATCGAACCGCCGCAGGTCGCTGGTTGCGACCGCGAAGGGCGCTTCAGAGCCGACAACTGGCGCGTATGCCACGCTCGAGGGAATCCGGGCGATCACGGGCGTTTCGGGCAGATTGCCGGATACATGGCCGTAGAGCAGCCGATCGCCTCCAAGATACTCGATCCGATGCATGCGGAAGGCGATCCGGGTGATCTCGCTCCCTGACGCAAAGTTACTCTCTGGCAGGAAGTTTTCCGGACGGAAGCCCAGGACGATGTCTCCCTGTGAGACGAGGTTCATCGGGGGAGAACCCATGAAGGTGGCAACGAAAGTATCCGCGGGGTGGAGATAAATCTCCTCTGGCGTGCCAATCTGCCGGACCGTGCCGGACTGCATCACAACGATGCGGTCACCAAGGCCCATGGCCTCAACTTGATCGTGGGTGACATAAACCGAGGTGACGCCGACGCGATCCTGGAACTGGCGCAGCTCCTCGCGAGCCGAATGGCGCAGCTTCGCGTCGAGGTTCGACAGCGGCTCGTCCAGAAGGAAGACGTCGGGATCACGGACCAACGATCGCGCCAGAGCGGTGCGTTGCCGTTCGCCGCCCGACATCTGGCGGGGCTTGCGTTTCAGGAGCTTGTTGAGCCCCACCAGACTGGCCGCCCACTGAACCTTCTCATCCACCACCTTGGAATTTGTGCCACGAACCCGCAAGGGAAAGGCGATATTCTCGTAGACGGTGAGGTGCGGATAGAGCGCGTAGTTCTGGAACACCATCGCAATATTGCGATCCTTCGGCTGGAGGCGTGTCGCAACGCGGTCGCCGATGACGATGTCGCCATAGGTGGGCAACTCGAGACCGGCAATCATGCGAAGGAGCGTGCTCTTCCCGCATCCCGAAGGTCCGAGCAGGACCAGAAACTCACCATCGTTCACGGTGAGGCTGACGTCGGATACAGCGGTATGATCCGTAAAGACCTTGCTGACCTGTCGGATTTCAAGGCGCGCCATAGGACTATCTCACAATACGGATTGAGCGGGCAGGCCCGCTTCGGCAATCAGTTGCCGGGCCTGGGCTTCAAGTTGCGTGTCGGCATCCGCGATCCGGTGGAGGATCTGCTCCGTCTCGCCGGCGTCATGCTCAAGACCTGTCTTCCTGCGAGCCAGCATGTCAGCCATCCGCTCGGGGGCAGGGCCTCCCGTGACAGTGCGAGTCTTGAGGTTCTCTGCCGGGTCGAGAGCCGTGCGGACTTTACTCTCGGGAATACCAAGGGTGTGTCCGAAGAGAGCCTGTGACGCAGCATCGAGATCCGCCGTGGTGATGTCCGTCGCGATGCGCCCGGCCTCGATCGTCTCACGAACGACGCGGCCGACCACGTTGTGAGCCATGCGGAAGGACAATCCTGTTTCGCGGACGATGATGTCCGCGAGTTCAGTCGCCGTCCCGAAACCGACTTCGGCCGAGTGGCGCATCACTTCGGGCCGCACTTTCAACGTGGACAGGGTTCCTTCGAAGACCAGAAGCGAACGGATGACCCGTTCGATTGCCTCAAGGGCAGGGGCGTTGGGGGCTGATACGCCGTCATTGACATCCGCCAGGGCGGTATTCTTGCTGCAGGCCAGCACCGTGTTGAGAGCCCCGACGGCCATAGCGGCCACCGCCTTCACATGCTCGAGCGCCTGCGGGTTCTTCTTCTGCGGCATGATGCTGCTGACGCTGGAGTAAGCGTCATCGAGCTCGATGAAGCCATATTCCATAGTATTCCAGCTCTGCAGATCGGTGGCGACACGGGAGACGCCGGTCATCAGGATCGCCAGGGCCGCCACGGCCTCATGAACGTCGTCACGGATGGCAACGCCATCATAGCCGACTTCGACAAGGCCGGAGAATCCGAGCAGTCGGCTCGTCATCTCCCGATCAATGGGGAAGCCTGTGGTAGAGAGCGCGCCCGATCCGAGCGGGCTTCGGTCGCAGCAGGAAAGCGCACTGGCGAGCCTTCGGAAGTCGCGTTCGACGAGGTCAGCGGCGGAAAGCAGGTAGTAGCCGAAAGAGATGGGCTGCGCGTGCTGCGTGTGCGTATAGCCCGGCATCACTGTGTCGATGTGCATCTCGGCGAGGTCGAGAAGGGTGCGTCGCAGGCGCAAGACAGTCTTCAGCAGATCTAAAAGGCGGGCTCTCAGGGCCAGCCGCCAGGAGGTGGTGTGCATATCGTTGCGGCTCCGGCCGGTATGCAGGCGCCCGCCCGTGGCAGGTCCAAGGCGCTCCACAAGGAAGCGCTCGATGTAGGAATAGAGATCCTCCTGCTCGTAATCGATGGTGAGCGCCGACACGCCGGACTGGCGCAGTTCCAGCAGTGTTGCGAGGATCTGCGCGATTTCCGAGCGATCAACGATCTTGCGCTCTGCCAGCATGAGCGCGTGAGCCACATGGATCTTCATCTCGGGGTCGAACTGGAACCGGATCCCGGCCGCAACTGCGGGGGCATAATAGGAATCGATCATGGTCTGCGCGGGCGGGGACTTGACGCGTTCGCGCAGAGACACGACCGCCGGAGCCGCCTGATCTTGGGTCATGAAAAATTCTCCGAGGAAATGGGGTCCGCGTCATGCGACGCGGATGCTGGAATTGTGGCGCGACGGCTACTTCTTGAGCTCGTCGACGATGCGCTTCATTCGCTCCTGGCCCCATGCCGMGGCCTTGGCGGGGTCTTCTCCCTGGATGACCACGCGTTGGACGACCTCGGCGGGAACGCCGCGGGCGACGATCGAGCCGATATAGGGATTGACCACGCCGGAGCGGATCACCTTGCCGTCCTTGAAGACTGCGCCAGCCTCGGATTCGAAGTCGAGCGAGTTGGATGTATCGAACGCAAGGCGGCCGATGTCTTCCCGCCCATTCAGGACCTCGGCGGCCCCCGCCTTGATCACCTTCTCCTGCACGCCTTTCAGTGGCGGGATAAGGTGGGGATATGCGGTAAGCGAGAACTTCTCAAGGCGTTCGCCCGTCACGATGTACTTCAGGAATTTACGGGCGGCGTCCACATTCTTGGAGCCGACCGAAGGTGCCGCGAGGGCGAAGCTGTTGGCGTTAACGAACTTGACCGCTACCCCGCTCGGGCCCACTGGCATGGGCTTGGCGCTCGTCTGCTTGAAGAGATCTGGCGTATTCGCCGCCGCGTTGGCGGCCAGACGGGGAGCGTAAATGTCGAGGCCGATCTTTCCCGTCAGATAGACATTGATCATGTCCCCGTAGGAATAGGAGCTGATGCCTGATGGCGAGTAGGCGGCCATTTCCTTGAGAAATGTGAGCGCTTTCACAGTTCCTGGATTGTCGAAGGTGACGTTGAGGTTCTTGTCGAAGTAAGTGCCGCCAGCATTCCAGATCATCGCCGAGAGATAAATGCTCGTCATCCGGTTCTTGCCGGCTGGAAAGATGAAGCCGAAGTTGCCGCCGTCGGTGAGGGCCTTCGCAGCGGTCTTGAGTTCATCCCAGTTCTTTGGTGTCTCGAGGCCCTTCGCTTTCAGCAGGTCGTCCCGCTGCCACAGCACACCGTAATTGCCGAGGGTGTAGGGAATATCGTAGGTCTTGCCCTCGACAGGAACGAGGGATCCCGGAACATAATCCTCTGTGCCGATCTCGGCGATGACGTCGTCGAGGGGTACGAGATATCCCTTGCGGGCGAATTCGAATCTCTCCTCAGGAAGGAGTTTGAACACTTCCGGCATTGTCTTCGTATTGATGGAGGYCAGCACCTTTTGAAGGCGCCCATCCGTGCTGACGGCTTCCATTTCGATTTTGATGTCCGGGTTGGCCGCCTCGAATTCCTTGATGGCCTTGTTGTAGAACTCGATGCTCGGTGGATCAGTCTCGTTATGTAGAAACCGGACTGTCTTGGTCTGAGCCAGTGCTGATGTCGAGACGAGGGCAAGTAACAGTGAGCTAGTAATGCCTGCGGCAACTCGCGCTTGATGGCGTCGCATAGATTTCCTCCTAATGTTATTTTGTCCCCTTCAACTCAATCCTCTGGATATGCTGAAGGCATTATTATTGAAGAATATGCTAGCAGCTGTTTGTGATCCGTCCAGTACATGATACCAATATCAGGTATCCGAAATCTGGATGGCCCTGTAGTGAACCTGGAGCATCTGCGAACCTTCGCCCGCGCTGCCGAATTAGGCAGTTTCACCAAGGCTGCCGTGTCTCTCGGTCTGGCACAGCCGACGGTCAGCCGGATCATCAGCGAGCTGGAGGCGGAATGGGATGGTCCGCTGTTCTACCGAACGGGACGCGGCGTGGCGCTGTCGGAGCTTGGACAAGAAGCCCTGGTGAGAGCTCAATCTCTGTTACGGGATGTGGATCAGATCTCCGAGGATCTACGTGCCTTCAGCCGCTTCCCAAGCGGAAACGTCTCGATCGGGCTGCCACCGTCACTCATCGGGGCGGTCATTCCCGCACTGCTCAATCAGCTCCGCTGTGAACTACCGGGCATTCACCTGCGGATCTACGAGGGATTCAGCGAGCAGATCGAGCGCTGGCTCTCGGAGGGCATCGTGGATGTCGGCACCTACAGCAAATATAAGGAGGGTATCATCAAAGACGACACTCTGATGCTGAACTCGCGGCTCGTCCTAGCCGGAGTCGCGAGCCGATGCGACCTGCCGGCTGAGATCGACTTCGAGCGGCTTGCCGATTATCCTCTCGTGCTGCCGGCGCTCACCAATGGGCTCAGAATGTCTGTCGATGCCGTCGCCCGGCGTACGAAGGTCGAACTTACCGTCGTTGCTGAAGCGGATTCAATCCTTGCTCAGAAAGAAATGACGCTGAACTGCGGCTGCTACATGATCAAGGCACCACACACGATCGCCGACGAAAGGCGCAAAGGAGTGTTTGCGAGCAGCGTGATCCGCAATCCTTATATCAGTCGTCACGTGGTTCTCGTCACTGGTCAGCAGAAGCCGCTCAGTCGTGCGGCTCGTGAGGTGGCCGCACGCGTCATGTCGATTCTGCGAGGACTTTCGAACGAGGCTTAGCAGTCGAGTAGGCGTTGTCATGTCTGGCGGCGCACATTTGGCAATGTGATTGTTGATGAGGCTTGGCGCAGTGGGCGCAAACTATCCAGACTTTAGGTAGGTACTGTCAACTTGACGCCAAGGAAACAACATTGCCGCGAGACTTATCCCGTTTAGCCTACGAGCGTGGCACCAGTAGCATTACGCCAAGCGGCAAAGGCGCGATCACGAGCAGCGCGGTACTCATTGGCGGAGAGGCAATGGCGGCGGAGTTGGAAGTGGTTGTGGATCGGAGTGTGAGTGGCGAGGAACTGTTGCGCCTGCCCGGCTGATTTGAAACGCCTCATATGACGCTCGCGCCTTCGGGTGGGTTGGTGCGAGACCTCACAGCGGTTGTTCAGATACCGGCTCTGCCGATGTTCAACACCCGGCAGGACCTCGCGTTTCGCGGCACCATAAGATCCGAGTTTGTCGGTCACGATCACCCTGGGCACGTAGCACAAACCCTTCAGCAGCTTGCGAAAGAAGCGCTTGGCCGCTTTCGTGTTCCGTCGGCTCTGGACCAGCACATCGAGTACATTCCCGTGCTGATCAACGGCCCGCCAGAGGTAGTGCAGTTTGCCTCGGATGCGCACGAACACTTCATCGAAAAACCACTTGTCTCCGGGTTTGGGCCGGCGCCGCTTGAGCGTGTTGGCGTAGGTTCGTCCGAAGCGCAGGCTCCATTCACGGATGGTCTCATACCTGACCACAGCACCCCGCGCCGCGAGGATCAACTCGACCTCTCGAAGGCTGAGGCAGTGATACAACCAGACTGCTTGGTTAATAATCTCGGCCGGAAAGCGGAAGCCGCGATAAGAAATGGACCTCGTACTCATACGGAAGGTCCTGCCATACGCCCGGGACTCCGCCAGCCTGACAATACCTTATGAGACCAATCCCAAGAATTGCGCCGTCTCCCGATCCACTGGGACGCCGCTGAGCTGCCGCTCGACCTCGACCGCCCATTCTCGATCGCCCGGCGCCATGATGGTCTGCCCCTCACGGGCGGCAGTCGTCCGCAGTGCGGCGAGATAGCGGCTGATGGCTTCATCATAGAGGGTCCGCCCCACGAACCGAGCAGGATCGATCGCGAGGCAAAAATGCCCCATCCGGCGAGGTGTTTCAAAATCATGCGTCTCAGCCATCCGGATCATCTCATGATCTAGGGTGCTGCCGGTCAATATTGCCGAAAACAGGGTTACCATTCCCGCCAAGGCAGCTCCCTTGAACCCGAAATCAATCCCTCCGAGTGGCATCAGCATCTCGACAAGGGCAGGATCTTGGGTGGGTTGGCCTGATTGATCGGCTGCGACACCCTCGGGCAGAGCCCTGCCCAAGGTCTTGTAGAGGAGCACGCGATTGAAGGGGATTGACGATGTCGCCATGTCCAAAAGCCAAGGCTTTTGGTCTGGAACGGGTGCTCCGATAGCGATGGGGTTTGTGCCATGGAATCGCTCAGCTCCGCCGTGAAGGCCAACGATCGAGTCCGTGTTCGACATCGAGACTGCGATGAAGCCAGCCTCAGCTCCGGCAAGCGCATAGGCACCGGCCGCGCCAAAATGGGACGAGTTGATCACCCCGACTGCACCAACGCCGGCTTCTTTCGCCAAGCTGCAGGCCAGCTCCATTGCTGCATAACCGGCGGCATGACCAAGGCCATTGTCTGCGTCGAGAACGGCAGAGCCTAAGGCCGTGCGGCGGATCTGCATCTTTGGCGTTGGATTGACACGTCCGCTTCGTAGCACACGGGCATAATGTATTGCAAGCCGGACCCCATGACTGTCGATCCCAAGGCGCGACGCGTGCAGCATGGCACGAGTAGCTGCACCGGCTGAAGCCTCGTCGGCACCGGCGCTCCGGAGTCCAGCGAAAGTTTGGGTTTCAAGCTGGCCCAGTGGAGCAACAATAAGGTCTGTCACATCAATCTCTTTCGATTTAGCGCGTTCGGGTTTCTGCCGGATTACGACGCGCAGTTGACCTTGGCATCAGCGAAGAGGTTAACTCCGCCGCAAGCAGAAAGTATCCTGACCCGTCACATGTGAGGCGCCGTCGAATGCCAGGTAAACGAAAGCAGCCGCAGCAAAGGTGCTGCTCCCTTATTCCGGCGTGAAGATCTCACGGTTCTGACCCGACACAAGCTCCAACTCCTCCATAACAGCTTCCAAATGGGTCTTCATGGCGCGTCGTGCTGCCTCGGCATCACGAGCCTCAAGGGCATGGAGCACCTCGCGATGTTCAATAAGGGTCGCCATATGCCGCCGCGGCGAAGAAAGAAAGCGGCGAGCTCGATCAATGTTAGCACGTGATACCTCAATGAGCGCTGCAATCCGCGGAAGCTCCAGGGCCTCTACCAGAGTGTTATGAAAGGCTAAGTCAAGGTTATGAAATCCCGATGGATCCTTTCGCGCAACAGCTTGCTCCTGGGCTTCCAGATTACTCCGAAGTACGCCCAACGCAGAAGGTGATAGTCGGTGAGCGGCTGTCGCAGCCACCAACTCCTCCAAAGCTTGGCGGATTAGCATGAACTCCCTGATCACACGCAGATGTATTCGAGTTACTCGGGTGCCGCGTTGTGGCAGGACCTCAACGAGGCCCTCTACGGCTAAGCGCGCGAGCGCCTCCGAAACGGGAAACATCGAAACCCCGAGTCTGGCGCAGACGGCTCTTTTGTCTATCAATTCGCCCGGGACGAGATCCAAGGAAATGATAGAAGTTCGCAGCGACTGTTCTACCTGCTCTAAAGTACTTCGGCGGGGACGATGCTCGAGACGAGAAAGGAACGTATATTTGCTATTCTCGTCGGGGGCTTGCATGATGCGACAGTTTTAACAGTTACATACCTCAGACGCATAGTCGGATTAGGACGGCAATGCTCACAACCTACTCCTGAACGTTCAGCAAACAGGGCAGAGTGTCTATGTGGTTTGTCACTGATAAGCTGTCCTAAGGATCAGATAAACGTTTTACGCCGACCAGGCCTAATCCCTTCTCGCATAAGGGCCAAGTATCCGGAATGAAACTTACATACTTCACTGTAGGTGAGGGGCGCAGAATTTAGGCTCCTCAATCAGCCGGAAGTCTAAGGTGGATCGTTGCAGCTTCCTTTGTGTTCTGAAGCTCGTTGCTTCCGCTGCTTCCCAGTAGCCTCTCTCCCTTGCGGACAAATCGAGAGAGGGCAATTTGTGATGAACCTAGTTGCCTGAAGTCGATCGTTCAGGCGCCTTACCAAGGCCCCACGCTGAACTAATCTCACTTGACACACTACAGATATTGTTATCTTTTTTAAGAAAATTGGCCAGACCAATCCAGAAAAGGCGGCCGCGAATAACCGGCTTGGGGTGGGAAATGATCGCAGGAGGGAGGCCTTGTCATTCAAGGTCGATGAGTCACGGCGGCTTTACCAACAAATTGCCAAGCACTTACGCGATCTGATTGATAGCGGTGAGTACCCGATTGGCGGACGGCTGCCTTCTGAGCGCGAGCTTGCCGACCGCCTACAGGTCTCTCGCACAAGTGTGCGGGAAGCGCTCATAGCCCTTGAAGTCGAAGGTCTTATTCGTATCAATGTCGGTTCCGGAATCTACGTTCTGGGGCCGTCAGCATTGAAGTCGACAATACCTTTTAGCGAAACTTCGATCGAAGGCCCATTCGAAATTCTGCATGCGCGTGAGATCCTAGAGCCCTCCGTGGCAGCGGAAGCAGCTATTATCGCAGATCCCGAACACGTCAGCACCCTTGATCGAATTCTTGCCCAGATGGAGAAATCTCGCGGCAATGATAAGTGGATCTCGCTTGATCGCGAATTCCACGTAGCAATCGCAGCATCTCTTTCGAATGGAATGTTAGCCCGCTTCATTGGGCGGCTCTTTGATCAACGCATGAATCCCTACTTCCGGCGCTTGGCAAGTTATTTCGAAGATGCAAGCACCTGGAGCCAAGCTCTCGCTGAGCACAGGTTCATTCGCGATGCCATTGCAGCCGGTGATCCTGAAGTAGCACGGCAGGCGATGAGACAACACTTGAAGCTCTCTCAAGAGCGATTTTCAAGAAGTTTCGGTGAAATTGCAGTGCTATCCCACCGATCGGGCAAGGTCACGCCCGTACTTCGCAGTCGAGCGGAAAGCCCGCGCGAGCTGCAAACGAGAACCAGCAGGAGGAAAGTATGACGACAGTGAAGTGGTCAGCGGTTGTAGCGGCTGTACTTGGGCTCGCGATTACGGGAGGGGCAGCGCAGGCCCAAACGAAGCTGAAATGGGCTCACGTGTACGAGCCTAACGAGCCATTCCACACGCAGTCTGTGTGGGCCGCTGGCGAACTCGCTAAGCGTACCAACGGGCGCTACACGATCGACGTCTATCCTTCCTCGCAGCTTGGCAAGGAAACCGACATCAATCAGGGCCTGTCCCTTGGTTCTGTCGACATGATCATTTCAGGGTCCAGCTTTGCCGCACGAAGCTATCCGCCCATCGGTGTCACGTATTACCCATACGTTTTCCGAGATGCGAACCATCTCCTGGCTTACACCAAAAGCGACGTATTCAAGGAACTTGCCAAGGGCTACACGGACAAGACCGGACACCAGATCCTTGCGGTGACCTATTATGGCGCGCGCCATACATCGTCGAACAAGCCCATTAAGACATGTGCTGACATGAAAGGATTGAAGATCCGCGTTCCGGACGTGCCAGCCTATCTGGCGATGCCCCGCGCGTGTGGTGCCAACACTGCTCCGATCGCATTCGCAGAAGTGTATCTTGCGCTTCAGAATGGGACTGTCGAGGCTCAGGAAAACCCTCTGACTACGATTGAGGCCAAGAAGTTCTACGAGGTGCAGAAGCACATCGCCCTGACAGGGCATATTGTCGACCATCTCAATACGGTGGTATCTGCCAATCTGTGGAAGAAGCTTTCTGACGAGGACAAGAAGATCTTCTCGGAGGTCGCCCAGGAAGCAGCAGCCCGCGCCACTGCTGAAATTCAGGCCAAGGAGAAAGAACTCGTCGGCTTCTTTAAGGATAAGGGACTAACCGTGTCTGAGGTCGACAAGGAGGACTTCAAGCAGAACGTCTTGAAGAACGTCACGTTCGAGTCCCTTGGATACCGCAAGTCGGACTACGATAAAATCCAGGCAATCAAGAGCGAGCCTGCGTTGTAAGGCTCGTGTTCGCCCTGCCAGGGGACTTGGTACCCCTTGGCAGGATCCCGAACGAAAAACGTCGATTATCTCAATTGTGCAACGATAACTCTGGAGTGAACAGGATGAAGCCCGAGGTTCATACTGAGATCACGGCTGAGGAACTGGCCCACGCTTTCGAGGAGCCCGCACTTKAGGTCGATCTCAAGCAGTATGGTATTGAGGACTGGGCGACACTGGCGATCTTCTGGCTGATGGCTTTCGCGGTCTTTCTGCAGTTCTTCACGCGGTACGTGCTCAATGACTCCTTCGCGTGGACCGAGGAGATTGCAACCTACTGCCTAGTAGCAGTGGTGTTTCTTGGGGCTGCGATGTGCGTTCGCTTGGGTCGCCATATCCACGTTGACTTGCTCTTCCGCTACCTACCAGCAAGGATGGCAAGGGCCTTGGCAACGATGATCGATGCCATACGCACGCTTTTCTTCGCCTATGGAGCCTACCTGGTGTGGAACTTCATGGCAATTGTCGAAGGCGAGACAATGACCACGATCATGCTGCCGAAGAACTGGGTTTATGGCTGTGTCTTCGTCGGGTTCATCTTAATGTTTCTCCGATCAGTTCAGGTATCGATTGATAACTGGCGCCGCGGTTACTCTATTCTGGAGAGACCAGAAGCATTTGACGCAGCCCCGATCTAACAACTTCGATAATCCTTTGTCCTAAGATTTGATCGGAACTCGCCATGCTCATCCTGATAGGTTCGTTTCTCGCTTTGATGCTCCTTGGCCTTCCGGTGGCTTTAGCGATGGCCGTCTCGTCCCTTATTTATATCCTTGCCACGGGAATCGCGCCTGACGTCGTACTAGCTCAACGCATGATCGCGGGCGTGGAGAGCTTTCCGCTGCTCGCCGTGCCGTTCTTCATTCTTGCGGGCAACCTGATGAATACTGCTGGCGTCACGGGGCGGATCTACAGCTTCGCGGTCGCATTGGTCGGCTGGATGAAAGGTGGGTTAGGTCAAGTCAACATCATTGGCTCAGTAATCTTTTCCGGAATGTCGGGAACTGCGATCGCTGACGCCGCTGGCCTTGGCACAATCGAAATCAAGGCGATGAAGGACCACGGCTACTCGACTGAGTTTGCTGTCGGCGTGACCGCCGCTTCCGCGACACTTGGGCCGATCATACCGCCGTCCTTGCCATTCGTAATCTACGGCATGATGGCTAACGTTTCTATTGGGGCGCTTTTCCTTGGAGGGGTAATCCCCGGCGTCGTCATGACACTCATGATGATGGCAACGGTGGCATATTTCGCCCATAAGAACGGTTGGGGCAGTGACAGTCCATTCTCTTGGCGCCAACTCGGGGATGCGACGGTCGAAGTCATCGTTGTCATGATGTTCCCGGTTGCTGTCTGGGCCATGGTCCAGTTCGGCCTGTCGACCAACGTTTCAATCGGCATTGCGCTCGCGGTCCTCCTTGCACTCGACTGGTACTTCGATTTCTCGGCCGTTATGGCCCTTATGGCGCCTGTGATCCTGATCGGCGGCATGACCCTCGGATTGTTCACACCAACTGAGGCTGCCGTTGCCGCAGTGCTGTGGTCACTCTTCCTCGGTCTCGTGCGCTACCGCTCGATGACCTTGAAGACGTTGGCCAAAGCAACCTTTGACACCATTGAGACCACAGCCTCGGTGCTGTTCATCGTGACAGCCGCATCAATCTTTGCGTGGCTTCTCACTGTAAGTCAGGCCGCCCAGATCCTATCGGACGCGATCCTCGGTATCACGCAGAACAAATGGGTATTCCTGCTGCTGGCCAACTTGTTGATGCTGTTTGTTGGTTGTTTTATCGACACGATCGCGGCCATTACCATCCTTGTACCGATACTTCTTCCGATCGTACTCAAGCTCGGCATTGATCCCATTCACTTTGGCTTGATCATCACCCTTAATCTTATGATCGGTCTTCTTCATCCGCCCCTCGGGATGGTCCTGTTCGTACTAGCTCGCGTGGCGAAACTCTCGGTTGAACGTACGACCGTGGCAATTCTGCCTTGGCTAATTCCACTAATGCTTGCGCTTGTCGCGATCACCTACATTCCTGAGTTGACTCTCTGGCTGCCGCGAACGATGGGGGTGGCAAAGTGACTGAGGTGGCAAAGTGACTGAGACTGTTCTTTCCGCAACGCTCTTTGGAGCCGAAGATCTTCGCTTAGTGGAAGTTCCGCTTGGTCCTTTGGCTCCAAGCATGGTCCGGGTGCGCTTCGGCGCAGGTGGGATCTGCGGGTCAGACATACATTACTACCGACATGGTCGAACCGGGGATTTCGTTGTGAAATCCCCCTTAACCCTTGGTCACGAGATCGCCGGCGAAATCGTGGACATCGCCGCAGACGGCGGGGATCTCGAAATTGGCGACCGCGTCGCAGTCAACCCATCACGGTGGTGCGGTCACTGCGCAAGATGCCAGGAAGGCCGTCCGAACCTATGCGAGAACATCTATTTCATGGGATCTGCATCAAAGACGCCGCACATGCAGGGAGGCTTTGCCACATATTTTGACGCCATCCCAGCCCAGTGTATCAAAGTTTCGGACAGTACACCAATGGCCGCTGCCGCGTTGGCAGAGCCCCTTGCTGTGTGTCTTCACGCGATCAGTCGGGCCGGCCAGGTGGAAGGGCGGAAAGCAATTGTGTTTGGCGCGGGTCCTATCGGACTTCTGACCTTTCTGGCGGCTCGATTGGCCGGAGTATCAGAGGTCGCGGTGGTCGATGTAGCCGCCGCTCCGCTTGCCTTTGCGCAGCGTCTAGGCGCTGATCATACAGTTGATATCTCTGGGGGCGAGGGCGCTCTGAAAGAGCTTGCTAAAGCCAAGTCTTTTGACTTGGCCTTTGAGGTTTCTGGAACGGTCGCCGGTTTATCTTCTGCGATATCCAACGTACGTCGCGGTGGTACTGTCGTCCAAGTCGGCAATCTGCCTGGTGGCCAGATCTCGGTCCCTGCCAACGCTGTGATGGCTAAGGAAATAGACCTCAAGGGCTCGTTCCGTTTTGGCGAGGAATTCGAGCAAGCTGTCCGTCTGATTGATGACAGGAGGGTTGATGTCCTTTCCATCGTCACCTCCGAGTGTCCGCTTTCCAAAGCTACAGAAGGTTTCCGCGCGGCTCTAGATCGATCGCAGAGCGTTAAAGTCGTCCTGACAGCTTCTTAAGCCGGATTGCCTAATGTAAGAAATGGCTGATTGCCGTCATTGTGCAACCGAGATGCTCTTCGTGAGCGGTGAGGAAGTATCTTCTATGACTATGCATGCTGCCACGCCCCCGGTGATTTGCCTTCACCCCCACGATCACGTGGCCATAGCGCGCGCGACACTGTTGCCGGGCACGTCGGTTGCAGATGGTATCGCGGCCTATGAGCGTATTCCGGCCGGGCACAAAGTTGCTGTGCGCCCAATCGCGGCGGGTGAGGCGGTGCGGCGTTACAACCAGATCATTGGCTTCGCCACCGCCCCAATCGCCCCGGGCCAGCACGTGCATGTTCATAACCTTGGCATGGGTGAGTTCACGAAGGACTATGCCTATGGCCAAGATACGACGCCGACAGAGTATGTCGACACCCCGGCCACCTTCGAGGGCATCCGCCGCCCGGATGGGCGTGTCGCGACCCGCAACTACATCGGCATTCTAACCTCAGTAAACTGCAGCGCGCATGCAGCCAACTTGGTGGCCGATGCCTTCAAGCGCCACCCTTTTACCGGCCTTGATCCTCTCGCCGAATTCCCGAATGTTGATGGCGTGGTTGCGTTAACGCACAAGACGGGCTGCGGCATGCCAGAGGGCGAGCCCCTTCAGCTCCTGCGCCGCACGCTCGCTGGCTATGCCCGCCATCCGAACTTTTCCCACATCGTGGTGCTCGGCCTTGGCTGTGAGGTGAACCAGATCAGCGGGATGTTAAAGGAGCATAAGCTCACCGACCGGATCCGCAACATGGATATCCAGAGCATGGGCGGTACCCGCAAGACCGTTGAGGCGGGCATAGCCTTCGTGAGAGAGGTCTTGGCCGAGTCGAACAGGGTGCAGCGCCAGACGGTGCCTGCGAGTGAGCTGAAGGTGGCGCTGCAATGCGGCGGCTCGGATGGCTATTCCGGCGTTTCCGCGAACCCGGCCCTCGGGATCGCCAGCGACCTTGTCGTGCGCCACGGTGGCACGGTGATCCTGTCCGAAACAACCGAGACATATGGTGCCGAGCACATCTTCACCCGTCGGGCGGTCAGTCGCGAGGTCGGCGAGAAACTGGTTGAGCTGATGCGCTGGTGGGAAGAATACACACACAAGCACGGAGCGGAGATCAATGCCAACCCATCACCTGGCAACAAAGCCGGTGGGCTGACCACAATCCTGGAAAAGTCGCTCGGCGCCATGGCCAAGGCTGGCAGCACCAACCTTGTCGACGTAATTAACTATGCCGAACCTGTGACAGAACGCGGCTTTGTGTTCATGGATACCCCGGGCTTTGACCCCGTCTCGGCCACGGGTCAGGTCGCCGGCGGAGCCAACGTGATCTGTTTCACCACTGGACGCGGCAGCGTGTTCGGGTGCAAACCATCGCCATCGATCAAGATTGCGACCAATACGCCTCTTTACCGACGCATGGAAGACGACATGGACGTGAACTGCGGCACGATCGTTGATGGTGAGGAGACCGTGCAGGAAGCTGGACGGCGTATCTTTGACCTGATCCTACGAGTTGCCTCTGGCGAGCGCACGAAAAGTGAGCTGTATGATTTCGGCTCCGCCGAGTTCGCACCGTGGCCGCTTGGCGTGACCGTGTAATCATTGGGCACTGTGCCCAATGAAAGGAGGGCAATGTGGCGGATCGCACACAAGATCAGGCTAGTGTGGATCTAGGCTCAGCGGCGCAGGCTCGCAGACTAGCCGAACAGGGCCTGCATGAACAAGCAATCGGCCATAATGAGGAGGCTGACCGTTTGCTCATCCAAGCCCAGGAGATTGATCCTGAAGCTGTCGCCGAAGTACTGCGTGAGCACGATGCTGCACGAGCACCCGATGCGAGGCTGCAGTCGACGGCGGATCAAGATGTGGAGCGCGTTCTCCCGCGTATCAAGCCTGGACCAGAGTAGTCCAGCGAATGATCCGAAGAGCAGATAGAACCTCGTCCTTGTACGTTCCCTGATGTGAACCTGCCGATTTTGGTACGTTGGTCGATCGATCTTGGCTGAGCCTTGGCAAAACTGTGCGAGAGCCTCACGGCGAATGGCCTCTCCCGATGCGGCATCCACTGAGACTGGTCAGGTTCGAGATCCCGATCCGGCTACAGCTCGACGAGCGCCTTGATCACCCCCGCCTCGGGCGTCGACCATGCCGGAATACGGTTAGGAGCCTCGTCAAGGCCAGTGCGGTGGCTGGCAAGCGCTGCGACCGGCACCCTGCCGTCCCGCATGGTGTTGAGAACCGTCTCAAAATCATGCCGTGTGGCATTGCGGCTGCCAAGCAGCGATGTCTCGCGCTTGTGGAATTCCGGGTCGTTGAACGTGATGTCGGCCCGCACGATCGATAGGAGCACATAGGTGCCGCCATGGCCAACGTAGGAAAAGCCCTTCATCATCGCTTTGGGGTTTCCGGTTGCATCAAGAACGACGTCGAAGAAATCGCCGTCAGTGGCGGTCTTGAGACGCTCATCGATGTCGGCTGACACCTCGAAGGCATGATCGACTCCGATCTTGTCCTTGCAAAAGGCAAGTCGCTGGGTGTTCATGTCGAGGACGGACACCTCGGCGCCTCGAGCCTTCGCGAAGATCGCAGCCGCTATTCCAATCGGCCCGGCCCCGACCACGGCAACGCGGCTCATCGGTCCTGTGCCAGAGCGCTGCACGCCGTGAGCACCAATCGCTAGGAACTCGACCATCGCCGCCTCGTCCAGCCCCAGACCGGTCGCCGGTACGACATTGCGCTCCGGCACCGCAAGATATTCGCAGGCCCCGCCGTCACGATGCACGCCCAGTACTTGCAGGTTCTGACAGCAGTTCGTCTTGCCCTGCTGGCAGACACGGCACGTACCGCAGTAGAGATAAGGTTCGACACAGACAATGTCGCCGACCTTCAATGAGCTGCCGATTGGCGTCTCGGCGATCTCGCCTGCAAGCTCATGGCCAATCACCCGTGGGTATTCGAGATAAGGCTGATTGCCATGATAGATATGATAGTCGGTCCCGCAGATCCCAACCCGCCGGATGCGCACCAGGACCTCGCCTGAGCTTGGCTTCGGGAGATCGCGTTGGATGATGCTCAGCTTGCCGGGCTCATCACATCGCAGCGCTCTCATCATCCTCTCCAAATTGCTGGAACTGCTCGCGTAAAGTAAGCTTAGTGCGTTGTGGCGAAAGCTCCAAGCTGGTGCTGCGGGAGATTGCCAGAGGGCCCATTTTGCTGGGCGCTTAGCTTCCAGTTGCCACTGAGACCCAAGGCTCTCGAAGACTTGCGCTCTACAAAGGGCTTATCGGAAATTCCAGCTGGAGACCGGGAATGTCGCGTATTGGCAGATACTGTTGAAAAAGTCTGCAACTGCCGCTTTTCGCATGATTGGCATACAGGATATTGGGGCTCGTCCGGCCCGCTGGCCCTAGTAATAGACCGCTAACGCAGCGCCCGGGAGTTTTTCAACATTGGGTAATGGGGCGGCTCTCCCTGGATGCCGATAACATCGGCTGGCCACGTGCACAGGAGAGCAGCCATGGACTACTATGCTGGTTTAGACGTCTCGATGAACGAGCCCCACATCTGTGTGGTCGAGCGGGACGGAGGTGTCGCTCTGGAGGCAAAAGCCTCCAGCACCCCAGAGGCCATTGCCGCCGTGCTGGAGACGGCGCCCGCCTGCGCGAAGATCGTGCTCGAGACCGGTCGTATGGCGCCCATGCTTTTCCATGGCCTTGCCGCCCTCGGGCTGCCGGTGATCTGCATCGAGAGCCGGCAGGCCTACCAGGCGCTCAAGTCGCTCGCCACCCACAAGACCGACCGCAACGATGCCCGCGGGCTGGCGCATCTGGCCCGCACCGGCTTCTTCAAGCCCGTGCATGTCAAGTCGCTGCCGGCCCATGCGGTGCGCGCTCTGATCATCGCCCGCAAGAAGCTGGTCGGGCAGCGCGTCACCCTGGAGAACCAGATCCGCGGTCTGGCGGTGGTGTTCGGGATCCGGCTGCCCCGCGGGCTCAGTCCGCGCTTTGGCGACGAGGTCCTACGAGCCAGCCAGGGGATCGCAGGCCTGTCCGGTGCCATGCAGGGCCTGCTCGCCGCCCGCAAGGCCGTTCTGGAAGC
>NZ_JBFUMH010000023.1:0-47743 GCF_054049475.1 Microvirga sp. P5_D2
CCCTGGCGGTCCGGTGCCGGCGAGCCGGTGTCCCGGGTTCGCCGCACCAGCCTGATGGCGAAGCTCTCGCTGACGGCAAAGTGCCCTGCCGCCGCCCGGCAGGAATGGCCCGCCTCGACAAAGTCGGCGACCCGCACCCGAAGATCGAGAGAATAGCAGTGACCCATGATCCACCTCCCGTTCCAGCAAGTGAATCACAGATCGCACCAGGCCAAAACCCAGGAGTCGAATTTCCAGTCCGATGCTTTAGCGCAGGCCGTGACATTCCTATCCAACCCGTGTCCGCCCACATCGCTGGTGGAGCAGGTGCGCGCAACTTTGGCAACCTTCTCTCCTTCTTGAGAGACACAGCTGCGTTAGGAGCCTGACCTCAAACCGGTTTGTCAAAGACCATCACCTTCGACACGTATGCTGTCTCGTCACGGGTGTAGGTTAGGCCACACGCTCGGGCCATCGCACCGAAGTCTTCCTCGATATACCCGGCATAATACGGCTCATGGTAGTTCTGCGGGAAGAGATCGAGGAGACCGTCATACGCTGGCTTGTCGCCGCGCTGCAGCGAATCCATCAGAACGAGACGGCCGCCGGGCTTCAGCACCCGGGCAACTTCACGGAAGACGGACCGACGAACCTTGGGCGGGAGCTCGTGGAACATGAAGATGCTCGTCACAGCATCCTGACTCGCGTCCGGAACCGGGATTGCCTCCCCGTTCGCCACGACGAGCTTCAGCCACGACCACCGCTTCAGGTGATGTTTGGCCTCCCGAATATAGGGCTCCGACAGATCGATCCCGAGACAGGGAAGCCGCGGCCATGCTTGTTTTGCAAAGTCGAGAAAGCGCCCGGTGCCGCAGCCGATATCGAGAAGTCTCAGCTGCCGCTGATCTCGCTGCGTAAAAACCTGGTGCAGGGGTGGCAGCACCTGCCGACGCATGGCATTAGCGGTCCCACTGAACAACACCTCAACCTGGGTATCGTAACGCTTGGCCGAGTCCTCGGTCATCCAGCCGCCGGTCTGGAAGTGGAAGTTCTGGAGATAGTAGCGGGGCCGTTTTCCCCGAGTTTCTTCCGTGAGAACCTCGTTATGCCCACCGCCCTCGCGCCGGCGGTGGACGCTTGGCAAATCCTCGAAGAACAGGCTTGAGCGCCGAAGGCGCGCCAACAGCGAGCCATCATGATCAGCAGGCAGCGGATAGAGGCCAGCCTCAACATTGGCGAGGTCCTGCCGGAACAGGGCTACCATATCCTTATAGAGGCGATCACGGTCTGGCACGGGCGCTACGGTGTAAGCCTTAGGGCGCTTGCTGTCACCCTCTTCCTCCCGAACCCTCTCTGCAAGACGGCTCACGGCAGCAGCATGGGCCACATACCAGGCGAGCCGGGGCAGCTGTCTGGTATGATATGCAGCGCGTGTGGCGAAGCGGGTAAGAGGACCGGTCATTCTTCCCTCCGCGTGGGCTGTGGGAAGTGTGGTCTCATGAAGCCAGATCTGCAAGGGGCAGCTCATTCGGAGCACGCAGTTCATCCGTTTCAGATGGAGATGCCTAGGGTGCTGATTTTAGTCTGAGTGGTGCGTATGGGGGCACCATCCGGTCCACCTTGGACGATAGGAATAAGTGTTGGGTAAGCGCAGGCGGTGGAGGATTGGATGGCCTATTCCAGAGAATGTTCGAGCTCAGGCCCGCCCCCTCCGCTATTATCTAAACTACTGAAATAAAATTCGATTTCTCCAAGGTATCTTAGGTCTTAAGGGCCGAGCTGCCTTTGCCAATTTCGGGACGATCGGCCTCTATAAAGACGTTCATAGGGGGCCCTGCGCTCCTTACTCATGAGAGCCTCATGGTTGTGTGATAAACAAGCGTTTTGATCGGCGAGAGTAGCAATCAGGCAATTTGGATTGCCTTTAGAACCGGTAGCGCAGAGCGCAATGCCTGAGTCAAAGCGGCAAGCGAGTGAGTCGGAGATCAGCCTGTCAAACAAGGAGTTCAATGCTGCGTGACCACGTGAAAGACAGCAGCCTCCATACGGCAGAGAGCACCGATGAAGCGTGCGAAGCGGCCGACATCGTCATTGCAACCGTCACCGCCAATGCCGCCTTCACGGCTGCCGAGCAGACGGCACTCTTCCCGAAACTCGGTTAGCTGATTGGAAGGCGATCAGCTGAACTGAAGAAGAGTGCGAGAAAGGCCAAGCCTGGGGCATGAAGACTGTCGAGTCCTTCCACATCTGTGGAACGCCTCCGATCAAAGAGATCGCGTAACATCATACACTCGGCTTATAGCTCTCCGCTTGACGACCTGCTAGACAGGTTGTGAGAACTCCCGGTCAGTTACGAAGCAAAGCAGCCCCTGTTTCGGGATCGAAGGCGTGAATGCGGCTTGGTGTTACGGAGGCAGTGAAACGGCTCCCCACTTTTTGGGAGAAGTCGCCGTCAACGATGGCTGTGACGCTGTCGCTGCCGACGTCGAAGATTACGAAAGTCTGGGCGCCTGTCGGCTCGATGATACGAACGGGGCCAACGATACCGTCATCGGTTGTCGCCATCTCGATATGTTCAGGGCGCAGTCCGAGGATAATGGGCTGCTCGTGACGGACATGGAGGCCGCTATCCAGGTTCAACCGGGTGCCGTCCGACAGCAAAGCCGTTTTTTGATCATCCTGAACGAGTGCCGTTGCCTTTAGGAAGTTCATCGCCGGGGAGCCGATGAAGCCGGCGACAAAGAGATTGGCTGGCCTTTCATAAAGCTCCATCGGGCTGCCCTGCTGCTCGATATGACCCTTGTTAAGAACAACCAGGCGATCGGCAAGCGTCATGGCCTCGATCTGGTCATGGGTGACATAGATCGATGGCGTGCGAACTTTCTGATGAAGCTGCTTGATCTCGGCGCGCATGGCAACGCGCAGCTTGGCATCGAGATTGGACAGCGGCTCGTCGAAAAGGAAGACCTTGGGGCTTCGGACAATGGCGCGCCCCATCGCGACGCGCTGGCGCTGGCCGCCGGAGAGCTGGCCGGGCTTGCGATCAAGGAGCGCTTCGAGATGGAGCATGCGCGCAGCCTCCGCAACCCGGGCATCGATCTCCGCCTTCGGCCGCTTCGAAAGCTTGAGATTGAATCCCATGTTCTCGGCCACTGTCATCTGCGGATAGAGCGCATAGGACTGGAACACCATGGCGACGTTCCGATCCTTCGGGCTGACATTGTTGACCACACGCCCGTCGATGCTGATCTGGCCATCGTTGATGTCTTCCAGGCCGGCGATCATGCGAAGCAAAGTTGACTTGCCGCAGCCCGACGGGCCGACGAGCGCGACGAACTCGCCTGAGCGGATCTGTAGGTCGATGTTGGGAATGACGGCGAGCGAACCGAAAGTCTTCTTCACGCCGTTCAAGGTGACTGTCGTCATGGCTGTCTCGACTCGTTAAATGGATCCTGGGATAGCTGACTTGCGTCAGCCCTTGACGCTGCCTGCGGCCATGCCGGAGACGATGAACTTCTGCATCAGAAGGTAAAGCAACACGGCAGGCATGGTGTAGACCACGCTGACCGCCATGACCGATTGCACCGGCGTCGTGATCTCGCCGATGAACCCGGCGAGGCCGACGGACGCGGGTCGCATGTCATCATGCGTGATGAACGTCAACGCGAAGATGTACTCGTTCCAGCCGTGGAAGAAGGCGATTACCGCCGATGCCGCCACAGACGGCGCGATGACGGGCAGCACCACTCGCCACAGCAGGCTCACGCCCGTGCAGCCATCGAGCACGGCAGCCTCCTCCACCTCGAAGGGAAAAGTGTCGATGGCGTTCTTCAGGATCCAGGTGATGACCGGAACCGTGAAGGCTGCGTTCGCCAGGATGAGGCCTGCATAGGTGTTGAGCAGTCCGAGCGGGGAAAAGATCGAGAAGATCGGCACCACGAGCACGGCTTCAGGCAGCATCTGCGTCATGAGAAGCGCGATGCCGAGCGCGACCTTGCCCCAGAAGTCGAAGCGCGAGAGCGCATAGGCCATGGGAACGGAGAGAACCAGCGTGACGATTGTGGTTCCCGCCGCCACGATGAAGCTGTTCAGCAGCCAGGTGCCGACCGGGCTTTCATGGAAGATCCTTGCGAAGATGCCGATTAGGGATAGATCGGGCAGCAACTGGGGGCTGGCACCGAACAGGTTGGCATCGCTCGTCGTCGCCGTCACGAACATCCAGTAAAAAGGGAAGACCGACAGGCCTACGAGGATCAGAATGACGAGGATCGCTGCCTGACCTCCCATGCCGCGGAAAAAACCTGCGCGTGCGCCTTCCCGATCCTGCGTCATGGCAATATTGGCGTCTTGTCCGCTGATGCGTTCTGAAATCATCGGGTCAGCTCCGCTTTGGCCGCACGGCTGGCGATGGTGAAATAGAGGATCGTGATCACGATGGAGATCGCCATGCCGACGATGCCGACCGCCGCCGCATCACCAAGCTTGTTGAGAATGAACCCGCGACGATAGAGATCGACCACGAGAGTGTTCGTGCTTCCCACGGGCCCACCCTGGGTGAGCAGCCAAATCAGCTCGAAGCGACGGATCGACCAGATCGTCATCAAAAGCGCCAGCAGTGAAACCGTCGGGCGAATGACAGGCCATGTCACGGCAAGGAATTGCATCCACAGCCCTGCCCCGTCGATCTGCGCGGCCTCGCGCAGCTCCTTCGGCACGGCCTGAAGCGCGGCCAGGATCACAACGGTCGTGAAGGGAAACAACTGCCAGATCGTGATGCATACGACGGTGAACAGCGCGAGGGATGGATTGTCGAGCCACAGGCCATCGACAGGAGCAAGCCCCACGGGATCGAGAGCGCGGTTGATGATGCCGTATTGCCCGTTGAGCATCCAGCGGAAGATAAGCGCGATCGCGACAGGAGGCGCGGCCCACGGAATGATCAGGAGAGAGCGGGCGGCGGAACGGCCGCGAAAATTGCGGTCCATCAGCAGTGCGGCCAGGAGACCCAACCCAATCGTGCCGATCACGCAGGCGATGACATAGATCGCCGTGACCTGGACCGAGCCGATAAAGGTCTCATCTCGAAACAATCGCAGAAAGTTGTCGAAGCCGACAAAGTTGAAGCGGCTCGGGTTCAGCAGGGACGTCCTGGAAAAGCTGAGCCGGACTTCCTGCAACAGGGGAAGCGCCTGGAAGATGATGAGATACAAGGCACCCGGAAGAATAAGATAGTAGGGCAGCCAGCGGCTGCCGTGCAGTTTTGCCAAATAGGCGCTGTCGCTTTGAGAGCTCATCACATTCCACCCAGAAGTCTGACAGTGTCCCTGTGCCTCGAGGCACAGGGACATGAGGCGATAGTCGATCGAAGGATCAGATGATGCCTTCGACCCGCTTCTGAGCTTCGTCGAGGACAGTCTTCACGTCAGCCTTGCCGGCAAGAGCGCGCAGCACGGCTTCGACAACGATGCTGCGGATTTCCGGTGTCTGGGCCTCCAGGCCTTCCGGCATGAAAGGCAGTGCGACATCGTTCAGGCTGTCGAACGTCTTGATGTAGGGGGCAGATGCCAGCTCCTGCGGCGTGCGCGCAACCAGGGTTGCCGCCGTGGAGCCGCCGAGGAAGCCCTGCACCTTCGTCTGCTGTTCCTTCGCCAGGAACCAGCGGAGGAATGCCTTGGCCCCATCGGGCGACTTCGTGTTCTTATTGATGCCGAGTGCCGCCATCACCTGACCGATCGACTTGGTCGGAAGGGGTGCGGGAGACGCGGCGATGGCGACGTTGGCATTGGTGCCCTTGAGCACCGTGGGAATGCCGCCATTGTCGATCATCATCGCGATCTTGCCCTCGGCGAACATGCGCCGGTAGGTCGCCGCATCGGCTCCTTTCGGAATCACATCGGCATCGTAGAGCTTCTTGTAGGCCGTCACGCCCGCAACCGTTTCGGGGCTGTTGATTGTCGGCTTGCCCTTCACGGCCCAGTGTCCGCCATTCCCGTAGACGAAGTTGGACAGGTCGTACCACACGCCGGCCTCTTCGGCCTGAGTCTGACGGAAGGCGTAGCCATAGACGCCGTCCTTCGTCTGCGCCTTGGCCTCGGTCACAAGTTCATCGTAGGTGGTCGGGACTTTCTTCACCAGGTTGGGGTTGTAGATCAGCGCGTAGTTGCTGATATCGAGGGCAACGCCATACTGGGTGCCATCCACCACGAGCGACTTGTTGCCGGGCAGCAATTGAATGCCCTTCACCACGTCGTCGAGAGGCACGATCAGGCCCGCTTCGGCGGCTGCATAGATGTTGGGCTGGTCGAAGGCGATCACGTCAGGGCCGCCGCCGCCGCCCATCTGGGTGAACATGGTGGTGCCGAAGGACGAGAAGGGCTTGGTGATCGGCGTCACCTGAATCTCGTTCTGGCTCTTGTTGAACTCTTCCACGAGAGCCACGAGCTTGGGGCCGCGCAGCGGTTCGCCGAGCATGGATGCGGCGAAGCTGATTTCCTTGCGGGTGCCCTGCGCAAAAGCCGAAGAACCGGCGACTGCGATCATCATGGCCGTTGCGCCGGCTGCGATAAGATATTTATTCATTGTCTGTTTCCTCCTTGGTTGTGAAGTTATTGTTGTCCTGCCGGATGTTGCCTCCAGCTTCGGATCAAGAGACGGCTTAGTGGCTCACCGCCTTCATCTGAGGCGCGGCGTGCGCGCCAATCTCATGGACAGACATCATCGACCCGACCTCGATGACCGGCATGACGCCCGCCGCAGCACCCGCGAACAGGGCCGCGCCGCGGCTTGCAGTTTCGATGATTTCAGGTTTCTCGAATGGCCCGAGAATCTCCCGCTTCAGTTCCCTGACAAGCAGGCTGCGTAATCCGCCGCCTGTCGCCACGATGCGGCCGTGCGAGCCTGCGAATTGGGACATGCGGCCCGCCAGCACGAGCGCGCGACGCTGCACCGACTCGACGGCGGCGCGCCAGATCGCGGCGGGATCAGGATCGTAGCCGATATTGCTGAGAGAGGCGGTGTCGAGCCAGATGGTGTCGACAATCGGGCTTTTCTCGGTCGTTTCGAGCTGGAGCGCTGCCGCGTCGAGAGCATCGATATCGGCTTCACCCTTCCCCATCAGCTTGAGGAACCGCCACATGCCGATGCCGGACCGCAAGCTCGTCGTTGCCTGAAGCTGACCGGAGAAGATGTCACAACCGATCGCAATTTCCTGATCGAGCGCGTCCGACAGATCTTTGCGGGTGCGGCCCACATCAGGCATGCGTCGGATCAGAGCTTCGCCCGTTCCGCACGAGTCGAGCAGATCGTCCTGACGGGTTGCGCCAGCACCGACACCGGCGACGAGATGGTCCATGCCGCAGATGGTGACCGCAGCGCCCGCAAGGGCTGGATAATCGCCGGTCACATGCCCGACGCATTCACCGGAATGGCGCAAGGGCGACAGCAAATTGCGTGGGGCATCCACGCATTCCAGCAGCTCCGTGGATTCGCGCTTTGCCAACACATCGAAGAAGCCCGTGCGGCTTGCAAGAGACGGCTCGGTCGATGGAACGCCGGTCAGCCGGTAGCCGATCCACTCCGACATATTGAGCCAGCGGCTCCAGTCTATCGCCGGCGCAGCATTCTCCGTGAGCCACTGAAGCTTCATGATGGATGGCTTCAGGTTGAGGGGCAGTCCCGTGATCTCGGCAAACCCGTGTCGTCCGAACGCATCTTCGATCCGACGGACAGAATCCGTGCCCTGCTGGTCGTACCACGGAAGAAAAGGAGTAAGCGGCCTCCCCGCAAAGTCGAGGGCAACCCCGGATTCGGCAAAGCTCGTGATGCCGAGGCCCACCACCCTGCTGTTCGCGCATTGCGCAAGCACATTGTCAACGGCAGACAGCAGGACATTCAGAATGGTTTCAGGATCAAGCTGGCGGATGCCGCGCTTGTCTTCCCATGGCGTCGGCACGGAGGCGAGCGCAACATGCCGGCCCTCCAGGTCCACGGCCTGGATCTTGCAGGCTGTGGTGCCGATATCGAGCCCAAGAAGAATGCCGCGCAATCCGCGCGCCGCCTGCACCATCGTCAGACACGCCCCTCTTTGAACATGCGGACATAGGAGCTAAAGCGGCCGGCGATTTCCTGTACGGCCTGATCACGCGTGATCGCTCCATCCATAACCGCCTTGAGGCTGTCGGCCCAGGTGCTGCGACCGATGGCGAAGCCGGTAAAGCCCGGCACTTCCGCTGCCGTGCGAATCCACTCCTCGATGACGGGTTCCGGCGCGCCGCGACCGAGGATAATGCATTCCACGTTCTCGCGCCCACCAGCCTGCGCCTGCTTGGCGACGGCGGCGTAATGCTCGACGTTTTTGAGTCCCTCGACCTTCCACACATCGGCCTCGATGCCAGCATCCTGATATTCGGCGATGGTCTCGACCATCATGGCCGGGCGCAGCTCCGTATCGAACCGCTCCTGCGAGCCGCCGACCGAGGCAAGCTGTGCCGGCGTCGGGAAGACGAGAAGTTCCAGCATGAACTTCTGACTGCGCGGCTTGAGCCAGTCGGAGAGCGCCTTGAGGCGGGTCTTAGAGAGAGCCCGCGATTCCGCGTCGATGCTGTCGTCACGAATGGCGAGCACCTTCACCTGATCGGGATCGAACTTCTCGATATGCTCATCGAACTTGTCGCCGTATTCGAGCTCGAACACCTTCTGCATCGAGCGCTCGGCGGGCATGGCAAGGATCACGCCGAGTTCCCTGGCTTTATGGGCGATATCTGCACCGCACTCTTCATCGACCAGAATGCCGACGTCTGAATGCTTCAGGCCCAAAGGTGCGAGGCTCGCCAGCAGGGCATCGAAGATGATCCCCTTCAGGCCCAAAAAATCGACACGCTGGCCGTTATAGGTGCCACCATTTTCACCGAACATCTTGATCAGCGAAACACGGTGATCGAAGGCCAGGATGTAGAGCGGCGGGCGGGAATCGGCGGTCATGGCGTTTATTTCCTCCTATATTCTGGCTTTAGCGGCGTGACGGAAAGCTCATCGCCGCTGTCTTGATGCGCGTGTAGAATGCAAGGCCGTCCAATCCATGTTCCTTGAACGGAGACCCGGAATCCTTGAAGCCGCCGAAAGGCTGATGAACATCCCAGCCGCTCGGGGGAAGGTTGATGACGGCTTGGCCGACTTCGACCTGATCGATGAAAGTGTGGGCCGCCGAGAGATCGTTGGTGAAGATTCCGGCGGCGAGGCCGTATTCGGTATCATTGACCATGGCGATCACCTCTTCGAGCGTCTCGAAGGGCAGCACCGCCACGACAGGACCGAAGACCTCTTCCTTCCAGATCCGCATCTTGGTCGTGACACCGGTCAGAACCGTTGGCTGCACGAAGCAGCCCCGTGCATAGAGCTCATCTTTAAGCGCTGCACCACCATAAGCGACTTTCGCGCCTTCGCTCATGGCGGAATCGACGAGACTCAGCACCTTCTGACGCGCCCGCTCGTTCACGACCGGCCCCATCGTCGTCGTCTCGGAAGAGCCATCACCCACGCGCACTTCGCGAGCGAGCGCCGAGAGTTCCTTCTCCACCTCACCTATGATGCTTTTGTGAACCAGCAGGCGGCTGACGGCCGTGCAGCGCTGGCCGGTCTGGCCGAAGATGGAGGGAATGAGAAGCTTCAGCGCCGCGCCGATATCGGCATCGGCCATCAGAACAGCGGAATTCTTGCCGCCCATTTCGGTCTGCAAACGCGCGCGCCCATCAGAAAGGGCCTTGCGGAGATATTTTCCGGTTGCGGTAGAGCCTGTGAAGGTCACGCCGGCGATCCGTAAATCGCGGACGAGCGCCTCGCCCATCACCGTCACGTCGCCCGTCACCGTATTCAGCACTCCCGGGGGCACGCCAGCCTCAGCGAAAAGCTGGGCGAGGATGAGCGCGATTCCGGGCGTGTCGGGCGAAGGCTTGAGAACGACCGTGTTGCCAGAGATCAGCGCAGGCGCGATCTTGCGGCAGGGAACCATCAGCGGATCGTTCCAGGGCGTGATGGCAAGCACCACACCGATGGGCTCATGTACGGTCCAGGCCTGCGTACCGGGCCTGCGATCGGGAATGAGGCTGCCATAGGACAGACGGCCAATGCCGGCGTAGAATTCCAGCATCTCGGCGGAGCGCTCTGCCTCGATCGTCGCCTCGCCGATGGTCTTTCCCATCTCCAGCGAAATCAGATGACGCAGCTCTTCCGCGCGGTCGCGGATCAGGGCAGCAACACGGAAGAGCAACTTCCCTCGCTCGACGCTCGGTGTCGAACGCCAGCCCGGCAGTGCTGCGGCAGCGGCGTCGATGGCGGCGGTCACCTCAGCAGGCGACATATCCGGCACATGGGCCACCACCTGGCGCTGGTCGGCAGGATTGAGCGATGTGCTGCCGGAGCGCGCATCGCCAACCCATTGACCGTTGACGAGGTTCTGAAGAGCGAGGGGAAGTCGCATGGTCCGTTGTCCTGTTACTGCACGACCTGCCAAGGACCGATCAGGTATTTGGCCAGCGCGCCTTCATCAAAATCGAAGCCAAGTCCCGGCCGCGAGTGGAGAATGATTTCTCCATTCTCGACCTGAAGCTGATTGTCGATGATGTCACAGAAGTTATGTACTCCGTTGCCCACGAAGTATTCAACATAGGTTGCACTTGGGAATGCACTCACGAGCGGTGCATGCAGATCGTGGAACCAGTGCGGGCAGAGAGATACGCCGTATCCGCTCGCAAGATCGGCAATGCGGCGCAACTCGCTGATGCCGCCGCACACCGCAGCATCCTGCTGCAGGAACACGGCCGCTTCCGCATCGAGCAGCTCCTTGGCGCGCCAACGCCCTGCTTCGATCTCGCCGGTCGCGACCTTCACCGGCGTCTCACGTGCAAGCCGCGCATGATTGGCGATATCGTCGGGACTGAAGGGCTCTTCGATCCAGTAAAGATTGTAGGGCTCCCACAGGCGCACTGCAGCAAGTGCCGACGGCAGATCCTTCCAGGCATTGTTGGCGTCGAGCATCAGAATGCCATTGGGGCCGATTGCCTCGCGTGCGGCTGCAATGCGCTCCGCATCTTCGGCGGCGCTCACGCGGCCAACCTTCATCTTCACAGCGTTGAAGCCGCGCTTCACATAGGAAGACATTTCCTTGTGAACGCCATCGGGGCCCTTGCCGGCGATATAGTATCCACCGCTCGCATAGGCATTCACGCGGTTGGAACGGCCACCCAGATATTTGTGAAGAGGCAAATTCGCCGCGCGGGCATTGCGATCCCACAGAGCGATGTCGATGGCGGAAAGAGCGCGCATGACGGAACCGACACGTCCATGCAGGAGGCTTTCCTGATACATCCGGCCCCATGCATTCTCCACGAGATGCGCATCCTCTCCGATGAGGACGGGAGCCAGGAGATCTGTGACGGCCAGGGTCGCGAGCGAAGCGGCACGATGTCCGGGATAGCAGAAGCCAATGCCCGTGACGCCGTCGTCACCCGTCACCCGCACCAGCGTGTACTCGCGCTGGGTCACCGTCCGACTGGAAAATCCGGTCGGGGCCGGCAGCGGGATGGAGGCCGTTGCCGCCTCGATCTTCCGAATGGATGTCACCTTGAAACCTCCCTTGGCTCTTCTGCGGCAGCCATTGGGCTGCGTTGATTGACCTGAGGTTAGGCTTGCACTTTCATAAAATCAAAATGATAATTTAGATAATCATTATCAAAAAAACGGATACTAGTGATGGATGCGAAGATGCTGCGGACTTTCATCTCGGTGGTCGAGAACAGGGGGTTCGCCAATGCCGCCGAGGCGCTCCATTGTTCGCAGCCGACTGTCAGCGCCCAGATCGCCGCCTTGGAGGATGATTTAGGAGCGGCCTTGTTTGACCGGGACCGCCGCCCCGTTCAGCTCACGCCACCCGGCGAGGCCCTGCTCGCCCATGCGCGAACCATTCTCAACGAGTTCGAGGCCGCGCGCGGCAGCGTCTCGGACTTTCTAGGCGCACGACGCGGCACGGTTCGCCTCGGCACCTATCCCAGCGCCACGGCAGGCTACATCCCTCGCATGCTGCAGCAATTCAAGGAGCTTTTCCCGCTGGTGAAGATTCATCTCGTGGAACTCGGCGGCGCTTATATGGAGCAGGCTGCCATCAGTGGCGAAATCAACCTGTTCCTGAGACAGACGACGCCTCCCCTCTCCAGCACGCTCTTCGAGAGCCATCCTCTGTGGCGGGAGAATTTCAAGGTCGTCATGCCGCCCGATCACGACCTCGCCCGCAAGCGTGGCGCGATCGCACCGGAAGAATTGCTGAAGCACGAGCTGATCATGACGGGCCGCTACCAGACCGAGGCCATTCTTACGCACCCACTCTGGCATTCCCTGCGCGAGCCACCACGGGTCATTTACGAGGTCAGCCAGCCGCAATCCCTCATCGAACTCGTGCGCGCCCGAATTGGCATCGGCGTCACCACGGATCTGGCACTACACGTCTCGCGCCTCGACGGCCTTGCCGTACGGTCTATCGACCATCCCGAGGCCGTTCGCGATGTTTCCGTCTACTGGCCGAAAAACCGGGCTCTCTCCGCAGCAGCGAGAGCCCTGCTCGACTTCATGGTCGGTACAGCCGATGTTCCAAGCTGCACGACCTCCAGGCGCGATCTGCAAACCGAGGGGAAGAAGAGCGATTAATCGGAACGCTCCGGTTTTCACACGCTTATGGCAGGTGAAACCATGGGTGCTCTGGAGATCCCCGACCAGAAGCTGTCCGCTCTATCGGACGAGGCCCTTGATCTCGCTAAGGGCTAATGGTCCGGCGCTGGACGCGCGTTCGATCTAACCTGTCTCCAACGCTGAAGAAACTGAGAGGCTAATCCTGCGGCTGATGGGATCAGTCGTTGATCGGCCATCGGTTCAGGTCGAACTTTCCCATTCCGAGCGCTTGTCACTTGATTGCGATCACGTAAAAATCGCGGCCCAAGCAGCGATTACGGAAACTTGGCAGCAGCCTGATGGATCCGACCAGCGTATTCTCATGGGCGAGCCTTTACCTGATGTCCGAGTGGATCATCAGGTTGTTGATGCTTGTCATCATCCCTTTCCGACGTTCGCCGGAAGCGGCGAAGGGCTGGCTTCTATTCGTGTTCTTTCTGCCCTGGCCGGCTGTTGCCCTCTATCTTCTCATTGGGCGGCCAAATTATCCGAAGTGGCGGCGGGTGCAATTTGAAAAGTTGCCATCTGTGCTCAAGGGAGAAGTCTCCCGCGTGAGGGAGCTAAGTGTCCGTCAGGAACCGGATTTGCCGCCTAACCTGACCCAAGCCGCACGGCTGATCCAAAATCTCGGTCACTTTCCGGCACTCGGCGGGAACGAAGCGGAGCTCTTGTCCCGGTACGACGAGACCATCGACCGCATAGTGGCTGATATCGATACGGCCACGTGTCATGTGCATCTGCTTTTCTATATCTTCGCCTATGACGCGAGCGGGCGGAAAGTGATCGCGGCCTTGGCGCGCGCCGTCGAGCGGGGCATTGCATGCCGCGTCCTCATCGATGCGCTGGGATCACGTGCCTGGGCCCCACAGACCATGGAAGCTCTCGCAGCTGCCGGCGTGGAAGCCCATCTGGTCCTTCCGGTCAGGTTCCTGCGTCGCCACTCGACCCGTGCCGATCTTCGCAACCACCGCAAGATCGCCATCATCGACGGCCGGATTGGCTATCTCGGTTCACAGAATATTGTCGATTCCGACTTCAATCCGCGCGTCACCAATCAGGAACTTGTCGTGCGAGTCGCCGGGCCTGTGGTGCTTGAGCTGCAGACCGTGTTTGCCGCAGACTGGTTTATGGAAACCGAACAGGTGCTCAAGACACCTAATATGCTCACGGAGCCGGCCCGCAGCGGCACCATGATCGCGCAGGTGCTGCCGAGCGGCCCCGATTATCCTGAAGCCGGAGTCGAGCGTGTCATCGAGGCGCTTATTTATGGCGCCCGTGAGAGGGTCGTCATCACGACGCCCTACTTCATTCCCAACGAGTCGCTTCTTCATGCGCTGGAAACGGCCGTTCTTCGTGGGGTCGAGGTCGAGCTCGTCCTGTCGAAGCCTGTCGATCAAATGCTCGTCAATCTGGCGCAGCGTTCTTACTATACCGAACTTCTCAATGCCGGGATCAAGGTCCATCTTTATCGGGACAAGCTGCTTCACGCGAAGCACCTGAGCATCGACCAAGATGTTTCGCTGATCGGATCGAGCAACATCGACATGCGCTCGTTCACCCTGAATTCCGAGATCAGCCTGGTGCTGTTCGACCGCGAACTGACAGCGCGGCTGCGGGCGGAGCAGGATCGTTATTTTCTGGAAAGCGACCTCCTTCTGGCGAAGCAATGGGAGACACGGCCCCTCTTCAGGAAGATCGTCGAGAACATTGCCCGCCTGCTCACGCCGCTGCTGTGAGGGCGTGTTCAGGAATGGCGCTTCCGGTTCACTTCTGTTCAGACATGAAGGAAACCGGCCGCTTAAACCCGACAATACAAATTTGATTTTTTATTACATCGCCGCCTATGGTTGGCGAGCCCCCTTACGACAGCCAGCATGTGCACATTGAAAGCGGAGGAGAACCTGTTATGCCACTCGCACGTCCATGCGCGTGCAGCTTTCAGGCGAAGCGTCTCTCGCGAGCTGTCAGTCTATCGGCCCAAAGGTTTTCGACCCCATGAACCTGTTCGCCTTCGGAGTTGGCTACACAGTCAGCCATTTCATTGCCCGCTATAGGGAGCGTTTCACGCAGGTTTGCGGCACGTCCCGCTCGCTTGAGAAAGTCCAGGCTTTGAGAGATGCAGGAATAACCGCTTTCCGCTTCGATGGCGCCGACGACGATCCCCTCTTGGTCGAGCAGCTTGCATCCGCCGACGCCCTTCTCATTTCCGTTCCGCCCAGCACCGGAATGGACCCTGTGCTGGACCGTTTCGCGGACGTGATCGCATCCTCCTCGCGACTGCGCTGGATCGGATACCTCTCGACGGTCGGCGTTTATGGCGACGCGGAAGGCCAATGGGTCAACGAAGACACCGCGCCCAGCCCCGTGACGGTGCGTGCACGCCAGCGCATCGAGGCCGAGCAGCATTGGCTACGTCTTGGTCAGAGCGCCCCGTTCTCGGTTCAGATTTTTCGCCTTGCAGGCATCTATGGCCCGGGGCGCAACGCTTTGCAGCGTGTCATGGATGGAACAGCCAAGCGCCTTATCAAGCCGGGACAGGTGTTCAACCGCATTCACGTCGACGACATCGCCCAGGTTCTGATGTCGTCCATCGAGAGGCCGAGTAGCAACACGATCTACAACGTGGCCGACAACGAGCCGGGACCTCCGCAGGACGTCATCGCCTATGCAGCCGAACTCCTCGGGCGCGAGCCTCCTCCCGAGGTCCCCTTCGACGAAGCCCAGCTCACGCCCATGGCCCGCAGCTTCTACGAGGATAACAAACGTGTGCGGAACACCCGCCTCAAGACGGACCTCGGGGTGACATTGCACTATCCCACCTATCGTGATGGCCTCCGGGCGTTGCTCGCTTCCAATACGATCCAAAGAACTTGAAGCGCGAAAGGCGTGAGTCCTCCACTGAGATTTAGTTCTTTATAACGAACATTTCGTTGTGCATGCGCCTCGCTTTAGGCAAGCAATGATGGATCATCATGCTTATGTTTTGGGCAAATGAAACGATTTCATCTGTACAGACGCCTTCCGAGAGAAAAATCCTTCTGCTCCAGTCGTTCTAAAAAAAGAACATTCCCGTTGCGTTTTGGGTTGGGTCTCCCCGATAATTCCAGGGTCACTCAGCCAATCACGCAGGGGAAAAATCGTGTCCATCACTCAACGCTTCAGGAAGAGAGCCGGTCTTGCCGCCTTGCTCGGAGCCACGCTTCTGGCCGGAACGGGTGGATGGGGAGCAGCGCATGCCGCAGGCTCGGACGACAAGCCCGTGACGGGCGGAACGCTGATCTATCTCGAGCAGCAGGCTCACACGAACCTCTATTCCCCTGCCGGCGGCTTCTACCCGAACGGCGGCATTCTCAACCAGATCACCGACAAGCTGACCTATCAAAATCCGAAGACCCTCGAGATCGAGCCCTGGATCGCGGAATCGTGGACGGTCAATGCGGATGCCACGGAATATACGTTCAAGGTCCGCCAGGGTGTCACATTCTCGGACGGTACGCCGCTGGATGCGGCGGCTGTCGCCAAGAACTACGACACCTTCGGACGCGGCAACAAGGAACTGAAGCTGCCGGTTTCCGAGGTGATCAACAATTACGACCGCAGCGAGGTGATCGATCCCTACACGGTCAAGTTCTACTTCAAGAAGTCGTCGCCAGGCTTCCTGCAAGGCACTTCGGTGATCGGCTCTGGTCTCGTGGCTCTCTCAACCCTTGCACTGCCCTACGAGACTCTCGGGGATGCCACGAAGATCATCGGCTCCGGTCCCTTCGTGGTCGCCAGCGAGACGCTGGGCCGCGAACTCACCCTGAAAGTGCGCGCGGATTACAAGTGGGGACCGGCGAAACTCGCACATCAGGGCCGCGCCTATCTCGACTCGATCAAATACGTCGTCACCCCGGAAGACAGCGTGCGCATCGGCGCGCTTGTCGCCGGACAAGCCGACGTCATTCGCCAGATCCAGGCCTATGATGAGAAGCAGGTCGAGGATGAGGGCTATCTGATTCATGCGCCCTCGACACGCGGCGTGAACAACAGCGTCGTCTTCCGTCCGGACAATCCGCTGGTTTCGGATATCCGTGTACGCCGGGCATTGCTGCATGCCACCAACACGGACGAAATCGTTTCGACCCTGTTCTCAGATCATTATCCGAAGGCAACATCCATCATCGCCAAGACGGCGTTGGGCTATGTGGATCTATCCTCCAAGCTCGCCTACGACCTCGACAAGGCGAAGGCTCTGCTCGATGAGGCGGGCTGGAAAGCCGGCGCGAACGGTGTGCGCCAGAAGGACGGCAAGATTCTTGAACTGTCCGCGTACGAGTCCCTTCCGCAGCCGCAGAACAAGGAGACGCTGCAACTCGTCTCGCAGCAATGGGGCAAGCTGGGCGTGAAGCTCAATGTGCTCACGGCGGATTCGGGCAGCGCGACGGTCAACAATCTCGACCCTTCGAAGGCGCCCGTGTCGCCGGCGATGGTCGGCCGCGCCGATCCGGATGTGATCAAGAGCCAGTATTACCCGACCAACCGCAACGTGCTGCTGCAAAAAGGCGGCAATAGCGACAAGGTCCAGTCCTTCGTAGACGAGAAGCTGAATGCGCTTCTGGATCAGCTGGCATCCGAACCGGATCGCGCCAAGCGCCACGCGGTTGCCGGCGAGGTGCAGAACTACGTGATCGATCAGGCTTACGCGATCCCGATCTTCGAGGAGCCTCAGGCCTTCGCCGCCGCGCCTTACGTGAAGGGCGTGTCCTTCGAGGCGGTAGGTCGCCCGAGCTTCTACAGCACGTGGCTCGCCCCGCGTAACTGACGACCGAGCAAGTCCGGGTGTCGGAGTTTCCGACACCCGACATCCATCGCAGCCACTTTCAGATTGAACGACAGGAGCCCTCATGTTGCGATATGTGGCCGGAAGGATCGGGCAGGCAGTCATCGTGCTCTGGGCCGCCTTCACCGTTTCGTTCATTCTCCTCCAGGCGCTCCCGGGCGATGCGATCCTCATCAAGTTCCTGAATCCGGAACTGGGCCTGGGACCGGCGCAGATCGCCGACATTCGTGCATCTTACGGAGCCGATAGCCCGATTGTGGCTCAGTACTTCCATACGATCGTGAATTTTCTGACCGGTCACTATGGCTACTCGATCCAGGCGGGCGTTCCCGTCAGCGCCCTCATCGCTGCCAACCTGACACCGACCCTGTGGCTTGCCTCGCTCGGCTTCCTGGTCGCAGTGATTGTCGCCATCGCACTTTCGGCACTCTCGGCGCTGACGTCTTTCTCCTGGCTCCGCTCCTTCATTCAATCAATTCCGTCTCTTTTCATTTCCATACCGGTCTTCTGGCTTGGCATCGTGCTCATCCAGATCTTTTCCTTTCGGCTCAATCTCATTCCCGTCATCAACCCCGGCCCATGGGAAGCATTCATCCTTCCCGTGCTGACGCTCGCGGTGCCGATCTCCGCGCCTCTCGCCCAGATTCTCATGCGCAACATCGACGACGTGCTGACCGAGCCTTTCGTCGCGGTGGCCCGTGCCAAGGGCGCATCCCATCGCTGGGTCGTGTGGCGGCATGTGGCGAAGAACGCCATCCTGCCTACGCTTACCATCGGCGGCATCCTGTTCGGCGAGCTTCTGGCGGGTGCCGTCGTCACGGAAGCTGTTTTCGGCCTCAACGGAATCGGCGGTCTCACGCAGCAGGCCGTCAACCACCAGGATACCGCGGTCCTTCAGGCCCTGGTGGTGTTCTCGGCGCTCGCGTTCGTCATCATCAACCTCCTGGTGGACCTGCTCTATCCCGTCTTCGATCCCCGCCTCAAAGTCAGAACAGGAGCCCTGGCATGACCAGCATGAATTCGACGGAGCGTAGCCTCCTGCGGGGCGAAGCAAGAGTGCTGGACACTTCGCGAACTCTCCTCCCCTCGCGCTGGGTCGGCGCAATCAAATCGATCCAGCCCGGCCTCGTACTGTCCTGGGTGGTAATCGCGATCGTGGTTTTGTGGGCGCTCATTCCGCAGGCATTTACAAGCTATAGCGGCACCGTCGGCATTGCCCGCCAACAGCTTCGTGCACCCAGTGCCGAGCATTGGCTCGGCACCGATGCCCTTGGCCGCGATCTCCTGGCGCGCATCATCTACGGCGCCAGTAACTCGCTATCGGGCGCGTTCGTGGCAGTCGGCGTCGGCCTGGCGGTCGGAACGGCGTTGGGGCTCATCGCAGGCACGGCGAGAGGCAAGACGGACACCATCATCATGCGTGGCATCGATGTCCTTTTGTCGATCCCCCAGCTCTTCCTGTCGCTCGGCATCGTCATCCTGCTCGGCTTCGGCACCGTCAATGCGGCCATCGCGGTTGGCGTCACGTCCATTGCCCGTTTCGCGCGGCTTGCGCGCTCCGAGGTGGTACGGGTGCGCGTCAGCGATTACGTGGAAGCGGCCTTCGGCAGCGGCGGCACCTTCACCCGCGTGCTGGTGCGCCACATCCTGCCGAATTCGCTGACCTCTGTGACGGCACTCGCGGCCCTGCAATTCGGCTGGGCGATTCTCGCCATCTCGACCCTCGGCTTCCTCGGCTACGGCGCACCTCCGCCTACGCCCGAATGGGGCCTTCTCATCGCCGAGGGACGCAACTACATCGCACGCGCCTGGTGGCTGACGACCGTGCCCGGTGTTGTCGTCATCCTCGTCGTGCTGTCGGCCAACCGCATCAGCCAGTCCTTCGGAAAGGTCAGAGCATGAGCGCGGCTATCAGCCTGAATTCCCCTGAACCGACTCTGTCGGATGTACCGGTTCTGGAGATCGGCAATCTCACTGTTGCCTATCGCGGCAAGGATTCGTTGCAGCGCGTCGTCCATAACGTGTCGCTCCAGGTGAAGCCGGGCGAAGTCGTCGCTCTCGTAGGGGAATCGGGTTCCGGCAAGACCACGACGGCACAAGCGGTCATCGGCCTGCTTGCGGACAATGGACAACTGGAATCCGGTGCCATCCGACTTAACGGAACGGATATCGCAGGCTGGTCGCAGAAGCGGCTCGATGCCATTCGCGGCAGCAAGATCAGCCTGATCCCGCAGGATCCCACGAGCTCTCTCAATCCGGTCAAGACCATCGGATCGCAGGTGGCCGAGGTGCTGGAAATTCACCGCTACGGCAGCAAGAGCGAGATCGACGCCCGTGTGATCGAGCTTCTCGCCCGTGTCGGTCTTTCCCAGCCGGAGTTGCGCGCCAAGCAATATCCGCATGAGTTATCCGGTGGCATGCGCCAGCGTGTGCTGATTGCCATCGCCATCGCGTTGAAACCTGCGCTCATCATTGCCGACGAGCCCACCAGCGCCCTCGACGTCACGGTGCAGAAAAGGATCCTCGATCTGATCGATGAGCTGCGCCGCGAATATGGCACCGCTGTTCTTCTCGTGACCCACGATCTCGGCGTTGCCGCCGACCGGGCCAACCACATCGTTGTGCTCAAGGGCGGCCGCATTCAGGAGCAGGGACCGACCGAGGAAGTGCTGTCAAACCCGCGCAGCGAGTATACGCAGAAGCTTCTGGCCGACGCGCCCTCTCTCGGAAAAGTTCGCCACACCTCCCGTGCGAAAGCGCGCCATGGGGTGGAGCCTGATCACGCCATCGTCCTTGAAAATCTGGTGCAGGATTTCACGATCGGCGGGCGAGAGACCTTTCGCGCAGTCGATCGGGTATCGTTTGCCGTTCAACGGGGATCGACCCACGCCATCGTCGGTGAATCCGGTTCCGGTAAGACGACCACGGCCCGCAGCGCTGTCGGTTTCAACAAGCCGACCAGCGGCCGCATCCTCATCGATGGTGTCGACGTTACCACCCTGCGCGGCGAGGCCTTGCGCCAGTTCCGCAGGAAAGTCCAACTCGTCTACCAGAACCCCTTCGCATCCCTCGACCCGTTGCAGACCATTTTCAGGATCGTGGAGGAGCCGCTTCTCAACTTCGATCCCATTCCACGCGAGGATCGTGCGAGGAAGGTGGAGGCTATTCTCGATCGCGTCGGACTTCCGCCATCGGCGCAGACCCGCAAGGCGCGCGCCCTCTCCGGCGGGCAGAGGCAGCGCGTGGCGATTGCGCGTGCGCTCGTGCTCGATCCGCAGGTTTTGGTTCTGGATGAGGCCGTATCGGCGCTCGACGTGACCGTGCAGGCGCAGATTCTCGCGCTGCTCGACGAGCTGCAACAGGCGCTCGGTCTCACCTACCTGTTCATCTCGCACGATCTCGCGGTGGTGCGGCAGATTTCGGATACGGTCTCCGTCCTGCACAACGGCCAGCAGGTCGATCACGGCAACATCGAAGACGTGTTCCTGCGGCCCACCAGCGCCTACACACGCGAGCTGATCGGCGCGATCCCCGGCCAGCGGCACGCCTTCCAGCATTGATTGAGAGTTTTTGAGCGGAGCAAGATTATGACAATCTCTTCACAGCCGAAGCGTCTGGGGTTCTTCACCCGCCTGCTCGATGAGGGAAGCGCAAGCGAACGCTACCGCCTCGCGGCCGAGCAGATCGTTCATGCGGAGCGCCACGGCTTCGACTCGGCCTGGGTGGCGCAGCACCATTTTCACGAGGCCGAAGGCGGATTGCCGTCGCCTCTGGTGTTTCTTTCATATGTTGCGGCCCGCACCTCGCGCATTCGCTTGGGGACAGGCATCATCACCGTTCCCTTGGAGCATCCGGTTCGCGTGGCCGAGGATGCTGCCGTTCTCGATCTCCTGTCGGGCGATCGGCTCGAAGTGGGCGTCGGAACGGGCGGAACGCCCTCCTCCTTCACAGCCTTTGGGCACGACAGCGCCAACCGCTCGGAGATTTACGAGCGCTATCTCGACATTATCCGCAAGGCCTGGGATGGGAAGCCGCTCGACGGCGGCGACAGCCTCTATCCTGCCGCTCCTTCACTGAACGAGCGTGTCTGGCAGGCAACCTTCTCCGTCTCGGGTGGAACGCGTGCAGGCAAGGCGGGCGACGGCCTCATGCTGTCGCGCACGCAGCCGAGACCGAAAGACAATTCCCGCGCTTCGCTTTCCGAAATCCAGCATCCCATCATCGATGCCTATCTAGAGGCCCTTCCCCAAGGCCGCGAACCGAGAATCGTTGCCTCGCGCAGCCTCTTCGTCGCGGACAACAGGAAAGAAGCCCTGCGCCTGGCGGAGCAGGGATTGCGGAAGGTTGTCGATCATTTCGCCGAGAAGGGGCACTTCATCCCGAGCGACGACCTTTCCGACATCATTGCCTCCCTCGATAGCCATGTGGGAACGCCGGATGACGTGATCGAATCCTTGAGCGCGGATACCGCCTTGTCCCGTGCGACGGACATCGTGTTCCAGGTCCATTCCATCGACCCGCCGCATTCCTACATCCTGCGCTCCATCGAGCTGATCGCGGGCAAGGTCGCTCCCGCGCTCGGCTGGCAACCTTCCTTCGAGCGCGCTGAGAAACGCGTCGCCCTCGTGCGCTGAGAACTTTCATTGAAACAGGAGCCTATCATGAGCACGACCACACCGGACATCATCGACTATCTGGCCGGGATTCTGCCGAATTCGCCTTTGGATAAATTGCGGGCGGAACGGCTTCAGGCGCGCGAAAATGCGCAGAAAAGCTATCTCGCTCTGTTCGAGCCCGCATTTCCGGGCGGAGTAACCCTGCTCGAGCGCTATGCAATCGCCACCTTCGTGGCAGGCCTTCATCGTCAGGGTCCCGTGCACGACTTCTACGCCGCTGGGCTGCAGACATTCGAGCAGAAGCAACTGGCCGAGGTCATCGCCGCGGAGATCCTGCGCGGTACGACCGAGGGACCCTATGGCCATTATCCGGATGGGCCTTTGTCGCGAGAGAACAAGGATGGCCTCGAGTACGAGGTTTTCGTAACCCATGCGAGTCTGCTCGGACCCAAGCTGGTCGCCGCCCTCGAACACGCGCATCTTCTCGTCTTCCACCCGCGCGATGCCAGCGGCGCGGCGTTGCAGAAGTTGATCGATGCGGGATGGTCCACCACGGACATCGTCACGATTTCACAGCTCGTCGCCTTCCTCTCCTTCCAGATCCGTGTTGTCGCGGGCCTGCGCGCGCTGGCTTCGGCCTCCAGAAAAGATGTCGATGTGACATCCATCTTCACCGGCGTTCTGGCCACCGGCACTGTTTAAGAAAGAGCCTCACCATGACCGATAAAATTCTCTCCCACCCCGACAATCGCGAACCGGTGGCTTTCACGCAGGAGGAACTAGGCTGGGTTCCGTGGCTAGAACCCTTGTCTGCCGATGAGCTGACGGACAGGCATTGGGCGGGCCTCGTGGATCCGTCCCGCGCGAAATCGCCGTACTTCCTTCTGCTTGCCCGCGACCCGGAGGTTCTGGAGGCGCGGACGAAGACGGACAAGGACATTTTCTATAACGTCAGCAGCGGCCTTCCCCGCGCCGAGCGCGAGCTCTCCGCCACGGCGGCCTCACGCTTCAATGGCTGCATCTTCTGCGCCTCCGTTCATTCGCGCTTCGCCACGGTTCATTCAAAACGCGGGGATGATATCCAGCGTCTGCTGGATGAGGGCGTCGATGCGGACATCGATGGCCGATGGAACACGATCATCGAAGCCTCGACGGCTTTGACGGCGATACCGCTTGCCTTCGGCGATGCGCAGATCGATGCTCTGCGCCGAGCGGGTCTCAGCGATCGGGAGATCATCGATGTCATCAATGGCGCGGCCTTCTTCAACTGGGCGAACCGACTGATGCTCTCCCTCGGTGAGCCGACACCTCCGGCCAAGGCCGCGTAGCACCGCGATCACGTTTTTGAAGGATAGAGGCGAATAACGGAGCGACAATTTACCTGTAATCCCAAGAAGCTTCATGCGAACCGCTTGGCGCCGGCGACGCAGAGGACAACGAGACCCGTCGCCGCAATCATCGTCCAGGCAACCGGTTCATGCAGCAGCAGGCTCGCCAGCGTCAGGCCAAAGAAGGGCTGAAGCAGTTGCAGTTGTCCGACGCCTGCGATGCCTCCTATCGCCAGACCGCGATACCAGAAGACGAAGCCGATCAGCATGCTGAAGATCGAGACATAGGCGAGCCCGAGCCAGGCCGGGCCGCCGATCCCACTCCACGATCCAGGCACCGTCATCAATGCAATGGCCGCCATCATCGGCAACGACAACAGAAGCGCCCATGAGATGACCTGCCAGCCCCCAAGCCGCCGGGACAGTGCGGCTCCCTCGGCATAGCCGAGGCCGCACAGTAGAATGGCTGCGACCATCAGCAGATCGCCGGTGAGCGAACCTGCGCCACTGTTGAAAAGGGCGAAGCCCGCAACGGTTGCCGCACCAAGGCCTGAGAAGAGCCAGAACACCGGCTTCGGCCGTTCGCCGCCCCGCAAAACGCCGAAGATGGCGGTCGCGAGCGGAAGGAGGCCGACGAAGACAATGGAATGCGCCGAGGTGATGTGCTGAAGCGCAAGGGCCGTCAGCAGTGGGAACCCGACCACGACACCGAGCGCGACGATGACAAGCGAACCAAGGTCGCTGCGTCGAGGCCTCATCTGCCTGAGAGCGACGAGAAACAAGGCGCCGAGAAGCGCGGCGATCACGGCACGGGCTGAGGTCAGGAACAACGGCGAAAAATCGCCGACGGCGATGCGCGTGGCCGGCAACGAACCGCTGAAGATGATCACACCCAAGAGGCCACTGCCCCACCCGTCCGTCGTTCGATCCATGAAACCTCACTCTCGGAACGCATCTTAGGATCGAAGACTTGGCTCGGACAGAGACAATGCGGTACAATTCGACAAAACTGTATGGGTACGGACAAGCATACAATCCACAGGGCGTACATGAAGACGACAGAACCGACACGCACCGGCGAAGTGATGGCCGCGATCCGCTTGAAGGTATCGAGCCGCTCTCTCGTCGCCGATGATCGCCTGCCCTCGATCCGAAGTTTTGCCACGACCATGGGCGTTTCACCATCGACGGTCGTCGAGGCCTATGATCGGCTTGCGGCCGAGGGTTTGATCCGCGCCCGGCGCGGTTCCGGCTTCTACGTCGCGGGCAGCGGCTTGCCACCGCTGGCGCTGGCGGAGACGGAGCCGCAGCGCGACCGGGCCGTCGATCCGTTCTGGGTCTCGCGGCAGTCGCTCGACGCCGATCCTGCAATGATGAAGCCCGGCTGCGGCTGGTTGCCTGCGGACTGGATGCCGCATAACGCGCTTCGTCGCGCGTTACGGACACTTGCACGGGCTGAAGGTTCGCTGCTCGCCGATTATGGGAGCACGCGCGGCTCAGCAACATTACGTCGGTTGCTCCTCGGCCGGTTTGCCGAAGAGGGCATCGAGGTTGCATCCAATCAAATCATGCTGACAGGTTCCGGGACACAGGCCATCGACCTGATCTGCCGTTTCCTGCTCAGGCCGGGCGACACCGTGCTGGTGGATGACCCATGCTACTTCAACTTTCAGGCACTGCTCCGGGCGCATCAAGTCAGAATCGTCGGTGTGCCCTACACGCCCACCGGCCCCGACATGGCAGCCTTCGAGGCGGCTCTCGCAGCAGAACGACCCCGCCTCTACATCACCAACTCCGCGCTTCATAACCCGACTGGCGCCACGCTCTCGCCGCAGACGGCTCACAGGCTCTTGAGCGCAGCCTCGGCGCACGACCTGACGATCGTGGAAGATGACATCTTCGCCGATTTCGAGCCGGAGCCATCGCAGCGTCTCGCCGTCCTCGATGGCCTCACCCGCGTCATTCGAATCGGCAGCTTTTCGAAGACGCTGTCCGCCTCGATCCGCTGCGGTTACATCGCCGCGCGGGCAGACTGGATCGAAGGCCTTGTCGATCTCCAGGTTGCTACCTGCTTCGGAGGGCCGAGCCCCATCGCGACCGAATTGATTGCTAGCGTTCTCGCAGGCGGCGGCTATCGCAAGCATATGGAGGAACTGCGCCAGCGCCTGACGCGGGCGAGACATGACATGGCGGCTCGGCTGGAGCCCCTCGGCATCCGGCCCTGGCTCATGCCGCGTGGCGGCTTCTATCTCTGGTGCCGTCTGCCGGAGAGCCAAGATTCCGCTGCGCTCGCTCGCAGGGCCTTGGAAGACAATGTTGTTCTGGCTCCGGGCAACGTGTTCAGCGTCTCGCAAACGGCCGGTGCGTTCCTCCGCTTTAACGTCGCGCAGTCAGACGATCCACGTATTCTGCCAGTGCTCATGCAGGCAATGCACACCCATCAGACTGAATGAAGATCCGGTCGCGCCTCAAGGCTCTCAATCACTCCGCATTCAGTCGCACGACACGCAGATTGTTGGTCGTGCCTGCTGCGCCGAAAGGCACGCCGGCCACGACGACGATGAACTCTGGCGGCTGGGCCAATCCCTCGGAGCGCGCATGCGCCTCGGCTTGCTCGACCATCTCCTCATACGAGTGGATGTCCTCCGAGCGGACGCTGTGCGCCCCCCAGAGCAGGCACAAACGGCGCGCCACGCTCTCATCGGGAGTGACGGCCAGAATTGCGACATCCGGGCGGGTTCGGGCGATGCGGCTCGCTGTGGTGCCGCTCGAGGTATAGGCAACGATGCATGGGGCATGGATTGCCTGAGCAAGATCGCCCGCCGCGCTGGCGACAGCATGGGGCGGGCTCTCCTCGATCTCTGACCTGATCGCCGTGACGATGGAGCGGTAGGCTTTGTCGTGCTCAGTTTTCGTGATGATGCGGTCCATCATCGCGACAGCCTCGACCGGGTACCGGCCCGAAGCGGATTCAGCCGACAGCATCACGGCATCGGCGCCATCGTAGATCGCCGTTGCGACGTCGGAGGCCTCAGCCCTGGTCGGTGTCGGAGCGCCGACCATGGAATCGAGCATCTGCGTCRCAATGATCACCGGTTTGACCGCCAGGCGGCAGATGCGCACCAGTTCCTTCTGACGCCCGGGTACTTCCTCCGGCGGAATTTCAACGCCGAGATCACCGCGCGCCACCATGACCGCATCGGACAGGCGGACAATATCGTCGATGGATTCGAGGGCCGAGGGCTTCTCGATCTTCGCGACGAGACCGGCGCGCTCGCCGATCAAGGCGCGGGCCTCGATCATATCGGACGGCCGCTGAACGAAGGACAGCGCCACCCAATCGATACCAAGTTCCAGGCCGAAGGCGAGATCGGTCCGGTCCTTCTGCGTGAGAGGCGACAGGTCCAGAACCGTGCCGGGCAGGTTGACGCCCTTGCGGTTGCTGATCTTGCCGCCCGTCACGACCCTGGCCTCGATGAAGTCATCGCCAAGCCCGTATGCCTTGACCCGGATGCGGCCATCATCGATGAGCAGGTCCTGCCCCGGAAGAATGGCCTCGAAGATCTCGGGATGCGGAAGAGGGATCGACATTCTGTCGCCATCGGTGCCGTGGAGAACGAACCGGATCGTCTCTCCCTCGGTCAGGATCAATGCGCCGTCCTTGAGCGTGCCGATCCTGATCTTCGGTCCCTGCAGATCCTGCAGGATGCCGATGGGCCGCCCGATATCTTTCTCGAGCGCCCGGATGGCGGCGTGGACGGCGGCGTGATCCTGATGGCTACCATGACTGAAGTTCAATCGGAAGGTGTCGACGCCGGCAAGGAAGAGTTCCCGCAGCTTGTCCGGCGAAGCGCTCGCCGGCCCGACGGTTGCGACAATCTTGGCATGGCGTTGTCGGCGCATGGTTCAGTCGGCCTTTTCTGGCCGCCTCCTCGGTCATGAGAAACGCATGGAATTCATGGGCATCGGTCAGGCCTAGCCCCGCCACTATGCCATCTCCAAGGGCTTCGAAAAACCCATGCCCATTATTTGCGGCACGAGAGACTTTGGCGGCCCTCTCAAGAGGGTAGGATGCCGGAGCATCCGTAGAGTGCCTAAACGCACACCTTTCCAACTCAGATAATGCCACGGTATACTACATTACAGTGGCCCCTGATGGAGACGGAGCATGCGCACGATCCTCGCAGTCCTTTGCCTGTTCTGTGGCTCTCTGGATGATGCCACGGCAGAAAGCCTCGACACATGGCAGGAGCGAAAGATCGAGCGATACCGGATCCTTCTCCGCGAATTGGCACCCTCAGATCCAAGCCCGGAATCCAGGGCTCCGATTGATTTGCCCGAAGGCCTGAAGAAAGCCATCCAGGATTGGACGCGCAGCTAAGGCACAGCCATCGTGGCATGGCCGTCTAGTATTGCTGTCAGGAAGAGCGGGTAGGATCAGTAAGCGCGTCGCCGATTTCATGGGCGCGTGCGCCTGCATCAGCCATCAATACCCCGGTTTGCCGCTCGATCATCCGGCGAACGCGTGGGGGATTGGGTCCTTTGTGAAGCGCTCGAAGCCTGTCGCCGACGGATGCGTCCGCGTGGGTCCGGCGCTGATTGTGCCGCACATATTCCAGCCATGTCGGGCTGTGGTAGCGCTCGATCCAGATTTCCGGATTTTCCAAATCGCGCAGCAGCGTCCAATGGCGCGCGCCATCCCGACGCCGGATGCGCCGGCGCTCGGCCATCACGGCGAGAAACGCCACGGTATCCGTCTCGCGAATGTCGTATTCGATCGTGACCACGATAGGGCCGCTGCGCGTTCGAACATCGAGAGCCACATCCGGCTCGGCCCACCGGTTCAATGGATCGAGATTGAGCGCCTTCAGCTCCGGCAAGGCAAATCGCAGGCCAAGTGCCGCTCCGGCCAGCAGCACAGCGGCCGAGATCAGAAGGGCATTCGATGTTCCATATTGTTCAGCCGCCATGCCCCAGATCCAGCTGCCGAAGGCCATGCCGCCGAATGTGGCCATCTGGTACAAGGCGAGAGCGCGTCCAACGACCCAGCGTGGCGACGATAGCTGCACGGTGGCATTGAAGCTGGCCAGCGCGAGCACCCAGCTGGCCCCGCCCAAACTCATTGCGGCGATACTCACGAACGCAATGCTGCTCATCCCCGCCACGGCCGCGCAGATCGCGAAGCTGATGAAGGCGATCCGAACCAAGGTCTCCAATGACATGGCCTGTCTGAGACGCGCGCTGAGGAGGGCGCCACCGACAGCGCCGACACCGAATGACCCAAGCAGAAGGCCGAAAGTGAGCGGCCCGCCTCGGATCAGGTCACGAGCGATGAGCGGCATCAGCGCCTGGACAGAGATGGCGGCAAGGCCGAATACCGCGCCCCGCAGCAGAACGACGCCGAGATTGGGCGACATGGCGACATAGCGGATGCCAGCCGCCATCGCGGTCCCCAGGGACTCCGGCGGCAGGACCCGGGGGATGCTGACAGGCTGCCAGCGCACCAGAACGAGGATCAGGCCAATATAGCTGAACGCATTGATGGCAAAGGCCGTGAAGGCACCCGCCGTGGCGACGATAAAGCCGCCCAGCGCCGGGCCGACACTGCGTGCGATATTGAAGCCCATGCTGTTGAGCGCAATCGCCGCCGGCAGATCGGAGCGGGGCACCATCTCCCCCACCAGCGACTGCCATGCCGGCCCGTTGAAGGCGGTGCCACAGCCGACCAGAAAGGTGAAGGTGAGCAGAAGCCAAGGCGTCACCAGCCCGAAATAGGCGAACAAGGTCAAAGCCACCGACACGGTCAGCAGGAAGAACTGCGAGGCGATCATCAGCTTGCGCCGGTCGAAGTTGTCCGCGATAGCGCCCGCCATCAGGGAGAACAGCATGATGGGCAGTGTCAGGGATGCCTGAACCAGAGCAATAAGATCGGCCGACGCGCCAATCGAGGTCATCAGCCAAGCTGCGCCGACCGACTGGATCAGACCGCCGAAATTGGAGGCGAGGCTTGCAAGCCAAACCGTGAGAAAGATGCGGTGCCGGAACGGAGACAAAGAGGAGGTCCCGCCAGCAAGCATTCCCGTCTCTCGCGATGTATGACGCACCCGACTTAAGCCTCCAGTTCCTACCTCATATCAGAACCGGCCCGGCTTGCCACCCATTTGGATCACGAATGGTCTAAGACCTTCGACCTGACAATCCCATAGTTTCAGGGAAGAAAAGAGCGGCCCATGCGAAGCTGGCGGCGTATTACAGCCTCCTCTGAGTGCATACCTCGGCTACCCCTTTTCACCGCCCCTAGTTTCCATCAGCACCTTGATGCTGTCGAGCGAGTTCGCCACGGCGATGGCACTGTCCCAGTCTTCGAGACTGTAACGATGCGTGACGATGCCCTTCGACGTGACCAGCCCGCGAGACAGCAGGCTGATGGCAATGGGATAGCAATAGGGCCCAAGGTGAGCTCCGCGGATGTCGAGTTCCTTGCGGTCACCGATGATCGACCAGTCGATCGTTACCGGCGCTCCGAAGACGGAAAATTCCACGAAACGACCAAGCTTGCGAATGAGGTTGAGACCCTGCTCGACTCCGGCCGGAGACCCGGTGGCTTCGATATAGACATCGCAGCCGTAGCCGTCGGTCAGCGAGCGGACAATCGCCAACGCATCCTGATCGCGGGGATTGATGACCACATCCGCGCCGAATGACTTTGCGAGCTGAAGTCTCTCGTCGACCATGTCGATCGCTATCAGCAGCTTCGGCGTCTTGAGCCGGGCAACTTGAACCATCATGAGGCCGATAGGGCCTGCGCCGGCGATCACCACCACATCGTCGAGCTGGATGTCGCCGCGATTGACGGTATGGATCGCACAGGAAAGCGGCTCGATGATCGCTGCATCGTCGTCGGAAATGCTCTCGTCGATCTTATGCACGCGCGCGGTCTGCGGAATGCGCATGTACTCGGCCATCCCGCCATCGGCCACGACGCGCTGAAAGCCGAAGATGTTGTGGACCTCGCACATCCAGTACTTCCCGGTCCGGCAGAACCGGCATTGATCGCACGGCACAATCTGTTCCGCGATCACGCGGTCACCGGCCTTGACGCCGAAATGCGGCGCAGCTTCCTGCCCCAGTTCATCCACATAGCCATAAAACTCGTGCCCGGGAATGACCGGCGGCTTCACATAAGGATTGTCTCCACCCCAGAACATCTTGGCGCCCGACCAGCACTTGCAGTCGCTGGCACAAATTCCGCAGGACGCAATTCGAAGCACCATCTCGCGCTCTCCAGGTACGGGACGATCCACCTGCTCGACGCGGTAATCCTCCGGGCCGTGGCAGACGATTGCCGTCATCCTGCGGTTGGAGCGTTGAGCATCCCCATCGTTCATCGCCATCTTCACATCTCCTGCCCTTGTGTCGTTCTCTCCAAGATCACCTGTCTGCGGCTTACGATACCGATGCCGCGAAGGACGATTTCAAGTCGGAATACAGCCGGCGATAGAGAACGCGCCGGGACGCAAGCGCCTCAGCCAACTCCGGCTCCGGTTCGATGACATGGGAGACCGGCGGGGGAGGACACGCTTCATCCAGACTCGCGCCCGAAGCGGCAATTCTGGCAAGGCGCGCTGCACCAAGTGCAGGCCCCACTTCGCCGCCATGGTGATATGTAAGAGGCCGCTGCAATGCGGCCGACAAAATTCGCCCCCACAGCTTCGAGCGCGCGCCGCCGCCGATGACCGACAGACCCGCGATGGGCCCGCCGCTTGCTTCCATGACGTCGAGGCCATCGGCCAAAGCGAAGGCTACACCTTCCAGAGCAGAACGCCCCAAATCGGCCCGCGTTGTCGCTCCGTCGAGGCCAAAGATAACACCGGATGCAGTCGGGTCGTTGTGAGGCGTCCGCTCGCCGCTGAGATATGGCAGGAAGACGAGACGGCTTTGCGTCTTCGTCGCGAGACCGGCTGCTTCCATTTCTGCAATCAAGGCTGCTTCATCGGCCGCACCAGAAATGCGGGCTGCAAACGATAATGTCGCTGCGGCCGACAGGATCACGGCCATCCGATGCCATAGGCCTGGGATGCAATGGCAAAACGCATGAACCGCCCGCTCCGGATCCTTCTTCAAGCTATCGTCGGCGACAAAAATCACGCCCGACGTGCCAAGCGAAACAAATGCCATGTCAGGATGTACAACACCGATGCCGACAGCACCGGCGGCATTGTCGCCGCCGCCTCCGGCTACGGGGATCCCGGGGCGCAACCCAAGCAATGCCGCAGCTTTCGCAGAGAGCTTTCCGGAAACTTCGGTACCTTCCACGAGGCGCGGCATATGCCGTTCATCGAGTCCGGTGGCTGCAAGCATCTCAGGCGACCATTGCCGCCGCCCGACATCGAGCCACAGGGTTCCGGCCGCATCGGACATCTCGCTGACTGCCTCATCAGTAAGCTTTAAACGCAGCCAATCCTTTGGAAGCAGAACCCGCGCGGTGCGCATGAAAATGTCGGGCTCATGCTTGGCCACCCAGATGAGCTTGGGCGCCGTGAAGCCGGGCATAGCGAGGTTTCCGGTGATCGAACGGCTTTGCGGTTCGCGTTGCTCCAGCTCCTTGCATTCCGCTCCCGCCCTGCCATCATTCCAGAGAATGGCGGGCCTCAGAACCTGATCTTGATTGTCGAGCAGAACCGCGCCATGCATCTGCCCGGACAATCCGATGCCAGCCACGGCATCGAGCGAGTGGTGTGACTTCAAGGCTCCCACCGCCGCCTGAGTGGCAGCCCACCAAGCCTGCGGATCCTGCTCGGACCACATCGGCCGCAGCCGCGATACGGTGAGAGGCGCCGATGCCTCCCCGACAAGCGCGCCGCCTTCATCAATGAGAATGACCTTGACGCTGGAGGTGCCTAAATCAATTCCCAGATACATCGGCCATCATCCTCGATAGGGTTATTCCCGCTTCACTCATCCACCTGATCTCAAGCGAGATCACCGCTCAAGTAGCGCTGCAACGTCGCGCGCGTTCCCTCGCGCCAGAGGCTGTTGAGTGCGGTTCCGAAACGTGACCGGAATTGAGAAACTTCCGCGAGATCGCCGAAGATATCGCACAGATTTAGGAAAGCCACCGGATCATTCTTCGCTGCAAGAGCCGCAGGTGTCAGACGTCCGGCATTGGGATCGTTCAGGTCGAACACGTCGCCCGCATCCGTCATTCCGGCGCAGTAGCGGCACCAGAGCGCCGATTCCAGCGCAAGGCCCGTCACATCCGCTCCGGCCTTCAATCTGTCGCGCGTCGACGGCAGAATGAATTTGGGCTGACGGTTCGAGCCATCCTGCGCCAAGCGGGGGATCGTATCGCCTACATCAGGGTTGGCGAAGCGGCTCGCGATGAGGTGATAGTAATCAGTGAGATCGACACCGGGCACCGGCGGCACATGAGGAATGATCTCATCCGTCTCCAGCTTATCGAGAAAGCCGCGCACGAGCGGATCAGCCATCGCGTCGTGTACGAAGTGAATGCCCAAGAGCCCTGCCGGATACGCTATGGTCGCATGCCCGCCATTGAGAATGCGCAGCTTCATCAACTCGAAAGCCGCCACTTGAGATGTGAAAGTCACGCCCACATCCTCAAGCGCCGGTCGTCCTGTCGGAAAATGATCTTCGAGCACCCATTGCCGGAACGGTTCGCAGAAGACGGGCCAGTTGTCCTGCACGCCAAACCGTTCCTCCAGGATGGACCGCTCCCGATCCGTGGTGGCAGGCGTGATGCGATCAACCATGCTGTTAGGAAACGCCACGGATTCGCGTACATATGCGGCAAGCGCGGGATCGACCAGATCCGCAAGACCTGCGACGGCATCCATCGCGACGCGCCCGTTATGGGGGATGTTATCGCACGACATGATCGTGAAAGGTGCAAGGCCTTGATCGCGCCGCCGCTTCAACGCGGCAAGCAGCACGCCGAATACGCCTCTGGGTGCATCCATGCGAGACGCATCATAGCGAATCTCAGGATGATCGGAATTGAAAGAGCCCGTGGCAGGATCGATGCAATAGCCGCCTTCCGTCACGGTGAGCGACACGATCCTGATCGCCGGATCGTCAAGGGTATCTGCGATGGCTCTGCCATCCTCGTTCACCGGCACGAAACCCACCATCGAGCCCAGGACTCGGGCGTGATTGGCCCCGGGCTCAAGCTCGACCACGGTCGTAAGCCAATCCTGCGGTTCGAGTGCACGCCGCATGGCGACATCGCCCTGCCGTACACCGGCTCCGATGATGGCCCAGTCGTGGTTTTTTCCGGCGTTGAATAGGTCGTCCAGATAAACGGCCTGATGGGCGCGGTGGAAATTTCCGACGCCGATATGGAGAATGCCTGCGCGCAAAGCCTCGCGGGAATAACGCGGCCGGGCCACCGTCTCGGCAAGGGATGGGAGAGTTGCAAGGGAAAGAGAGCGAGCCATCTGACTTGAACCTATCGAGTGAGGGCACCTTGATCCATAGACCTTCTACCACAAGGGCTGAGGCAGAGTCGCCCTATACAGGCCAGCCCATGAAGATCAATTGATCATGAACCCGCCATCGACCGGCATTGCCAGGCCATTGAGCATCGCGGCGCGATCGCTCAACAGGTAGAGGATGACCTCCGCGACATCTTCAGGATCGGCAAAACGCCCAAGAGGTATGCGCGAGAGCATCCTGCCGGACTTTTCAGGGTCGCTCCAGGCCTTCGTCGCCATCGGCGTGAGGGTCACTGTCGGGTTGATGGCGTTCACGCGGATCTGATGGCGTCCGAGCTCGTTGGCCATCACCCGCGTCAGGGCATCGAGCGCGCCCTTCGAGGCACAATAGGCCGCATGATCGGCAAATCCGATGAAGGATGATACCGACGAGACATTCACGATGGAGCCCGGCAGGCCGCGGCTCACACGATCCCGCGCATATTCCTGAGCCACGATCATGGGAGCGCGCGTGTTGACCGCATAGATCCAGTCAAATGTTTCCGTGCTCACATCCAAAAACGGATCGAGCGCGGTCGTTCCTGCGCAATTCACCAGATAATCGACTGGGATAGCGGCGCGCGCTGCCTCGCGCGTGGCTTCCGCATCCGCCAGATCGACGATAATCGAGCGGCACCCGATCTCGCTCTCCAGGCTGTCGAGATCCTCCTTCGTGCGGGTGAGCGCCACCACCTGCGCGCCGCGCTCGGCCAAAAGCTTTGCCGTTGCCCGGCCGATACCCTTGCCAGCCCCCGTTACGAGAACGCTCTTACCTTGAAATTCCATCGGTCTTTCCTCACCAACACGTAAAGCCGCCATCGGCGCTCACAACCGAGCCTGTCATGAGACTTGCCGCATCGGATGCCAGGAAGTGCACCACGGATGCGATCTCATGCGGCTGCCCCAATCGTCCCATGGGCGTGTCGCGAAGCCATGCTTCGACCATCCCGGGCGTCTCATAGGCGTATTTCGTCAGTGGCGTCTCGATATAGGTCGGCGCGACCGCGTTCACGCGCACCCCGCGATCAGCCCACTCGGCTGCGAGCGAGCGCGTGAGATGATGAACGGCTGCCTTCGACGTGTTGTAATAGGTTTGTCGCTGAGGCCGATTGGCGATGAAGCCCGACATGGACCCGACATTGACAATGGCCCCGCGCCCAGTCTGCAGCATATGCCGCCCGAACGCCCGATTGCACCAGAAGACGCCATTGTAATTGACGTCGTTCACATTCAGCCAATGCTCGTCCGTGACCTCTTCCGCAGGTGTTCCTGTGCGGGCAATGCCGGCACTCGCAACAAGAATATCCACCCGCCCGAAGCGGTCCATCAACGCATTGGCCAATTGCGTGACCGCCGTGGGATTGGTCACATCGAGCGGAACAGCCTCGGCCGAGAAGCCTTTGCCCTTCAGGTACGCGCGGCCTTCTTCGGCAACATCCCTGTCGATATCCGCGATGACGACACGTGCTCCGGCTTCGGATAGAGCCTCGCAGCAGGAAAGGCCGATCCCGCGCCCTCCCCCGGTCACAACCGCCACACGATCGTCAAGCCTGAATTTTTCCAGAAACATGCCGGACTCCTCGAACTCGGCAATCTTCAATCCAGCTTCTGCCCGGAGGCCTTGTCAAACAGGTGAGCCTTGCCGGGATCCAGCCGGATGCCCAGACGTTCGCCTGGCTGCAATGCGATGCGCTCCCGGAAGACGCCGACCAGCGGGTTGTTTCCGAGCTTCATGAAAGCTTGCGTCTCCGAGCCCGTCGGCTCGATCACCGACACATGCGCCGCGTGGCCGCCATCGCCCAAGGAAATGTTCTCGGGACGGATGCCATAAACGACCCGCTGTCCGTTCTGGAGCGAGGCCGGTGGGACCGACACTAGAAGCGGGATTCCGTCATCCGTTGTCACTACAGGCCGGCCGTCGATCGCGGAGACCTGCCCTTCGATGAAATTCATGGACGGCGAACCGATGAAGCCTGCCACGAACAGGTTCTTCGGTCGGTCATAGAGTTCCAGCGGAGCGCCGATCTGTTCCACGACGCCGTCATGCATGACCACGATCTTGTCGGCCATGGTCATGGCCTCGATCTGATCGTGCGTCACATAGATGGTGGTCGTCCTCAGCCGCTGATGCAGCTCCTTGATCTCCACACGCATCTGCACGCGCAGCTTGGCGTCGAGGTTGGAAAGCGGTTCGTCGAACAGGAAGACCTGCGGATCGCGCACGATGGCCCGGCCCATGGCGACACGCTGGCGCTGGCCGCCAGAGAGTTGCCGCGGATAGCGCATGAGCAGCTTATCAAGGGCGAGGATGGAGGCCGCATGCTTGACCTTCGCCTCGATCTCCGACGTAGGCCGTTTCTTGAGCTTCAAAGAGAAACTCATGTTGTCATAAACGGTCATATGGGGATAAAGCGCGTAATTCTGAAAGACCATCGCGATATCGCGGTCCTTCGGCGGCTTGTCGTTTACGACTTTCCCACCGATCCGAACATCGCCGGAGGAGATATCCTCAAGCCCGGCGATCATGCGCAGCAGAGTCGATTTTCCACATCCCGATGGCCCCACGAGAATGACGAACTCGCCGTCCTCGATATCGACCGAGACACCGTGAATGACCTCGGCAGTACCATAACGCTTTCTGACATTACTGATGGTGACTGGCGCCATTTGMTTGCCTTTTATTCCTGGTCCTGCATGTCGATTTGGATTTTCACCTCTCCCTTCGGAGCAGAGGCCGCATACTCGAATGCCTCGATGCTTTTGGAGAAAGGATAAGTGCGGGTGATCAGCGGGCTAACATCGATGGAGCCAGAAGCGAGCATGGCGATGCAGCGCGGGAACACATGGGCGTAACGGAACACATGCTCGACGCGCGCTTCCTTGACCTGAGCCTTGGCAACGTCATAGGCGATAGGCTCCAACGGAATGCCGACATAGACCACGCAGCCGCCGGGGCGAAGCGGGTCGAACACATCGGCGGCCGCCCTCTCGTTGCCGGAGCATTCGAAAACGATGTCGGCACCCCATCCGTCCGTTTCAGCGCTCACGACCTCGGTAAGATCGTGGCTTCGTACATTCACGGGGGTGACGGCTCCCAGCGTCTCAGCGAGCGCAAGCTTGTCGTCATCGATGTCGGTCACGAAGACTCTGGCGCAACCTGCTGCAAGAGCCGCTAGCACTGTCACAAGACCGATGGGCCCTGCGCCGATCACCACGGCGGTGTCGCCGGGCTTGACCTGGGCTTTCGTGGCCGCATGGACGCCCACGGCAAGGGGCTCCACCATCGCAGCGGCCTCGAAGGACACGTTATCGGGCAGCTTGAACGTGAAATCCGCCGGATGAACGACACTGGGACGCAGGACACCATGCACGGGAGGCGTGGCCCAGAACCGAACCGCCGGATCGAGATTATAGAGCCCAAGGCGTGTGGCGCGGCTGGCCGGATCGGGGACGCCTGGTTCCATGCAAACCCGGTCTCCCACCTTAAGCTCGCGAACGTCGGAGCCAATTTCGGTGATCACGCCCGCAGCCTCATGGCCGAGAACCATGGGCTCGCGCACCACGAACGGGCCAATGGCGCCGTGGGTATAGTAATGCACATCGCTGCCGCAGACACCCACCACCTTCATCTGGATACGCACGTCGCGCGGGCCGAGTTCCTCCTCGACGACGTGATCACGGAGGGAAAGCCTTCCCTTTTCCTCAAGAACGAGCGCTTTCATCATAGAACCTCCTACCCGCGCGCAACGATGAGCACCCCAAGGATCAGCGACAGGACTGTCGCGACACCGAGAGGGAGAGCAGATTCAACGAAGCGCATCCAGAACAGGTGCAAGGCGACAAAGACGAGAACCGCGATGAAGACCCGATCGAAGGCGTTCGTCTCGATCGGCAGGAAACCGGGGCGCTCCACGACAGGTTGATCTTCCACATCGTCAGCCATCCGTCACTCCTTCACTGCACCGAAGGTGAGGCCTGCCACGATGTGACGCTGTGCAAGGCTGAGCACCACCAGAGCCGGTATGAGAGTCAACATGGCTGTCGCCGCCATCCTTCCCCAATTCGTTCCGGTAACGGTTACGAATTCGGCAAGCCCTGTCGTGATCGTGCGGGCGTTCACGCTAGTCAGCGTCGCCGCGAACAGATACTCGTTCCACGCAAAGACCCAGGTGAGAATGCCGGTGACGGCTAGGCCGGGCTTTGCCAACGGCAGAATGACCTTGGTCAGCACCTGCCAGGTTGTGGCTCCATCCACAAAGGCAGCCTCGTCAAGCTCTTTCGGAATGCCGTCGATCACACTGCGCAACGTCCAGATCGCGAACGGAAGATTGAAGACACAGTAGAGAAGGATCAGGCCGATCCTCGTATCGAACAGCTTGAAGTCTCCTACTACGAAGACTTGCGTATAGAGAAGGAAGAGCGGCAGCAGAAAGACAGCCGGCGGCGCCATGCGGTTTGTGATGGTCCAGAAGAAAACGTTCTCTTTTCCGGGCAGCTTGTATCGGGACAATGCGTAGGTCGCGAGCAAGGCCAAAGATGTTACGAGTAGCGCGTTGGAGGTGGCAATCACGATGGAGTTGATCATGTATCGCTGGAAGGCGGAATCACTCAGAGTGCTCGTATAGTTCTCCGTGAAGAAGTTCGAGATCAGGAAGCTCGGGCTTCCAAAGAGTTGCACACGGCTCTTCGCGGATACCGCGAACATCCAGTAGACAGGAAGAAGCGTGATGAGGCTCGCGATCGTCCAAAACAGGATGGGTCCAAGCGATGCAGACGCTTTTTTGCGAAATTCACGCATCAATCGGCCCTTTTCAGATCACGCCGTGCGACAAGGCCCGCATAGAGCATCCAGCACATGACGATGGTGAGATAGAGTGTGATGAGAGACATGGCAGAACCGTAGCCGTAATCGGTTTTCGGAAAGACGACACGCCAGATGTATAGCCCGACATATCGGGTTGCGGACCCCGGCCCGCCGCCGGTCAACATCCAGACCTCATCGACCGTGCGCAGCGCATCCATCATCCTGATGAACACCGTCGCGAGGATGGCCGGCTTCAGGAGCGGCAGCGTGATGTGCCAGAAGATCTGGAAACGGTTTGCCCCATCGATCTGCGCCTGTTCGAACGGTTCCTTCGGCAGGGATGAGAGGGCCGCAAGCAGCGTCAGGGTAACGAGCGGCGTCCAGTGCCACACATCCATGACGACCGTGGTGAAGAATGCCTGGTCGATGTAGCGGCTGATATTAAAGTCATAGCCGAACCAGCGGTTCAGATAATAGGGCAACGGCCCTAATCCAGGCACCGTCAGCAGGCGCCATGTGGCGCCAACCGCGATGGGCGCGATGACGAGCGGCAGGGTGTGGATGGTCCGGAAGAAGCCCTTGCCCGGGAAATCGCGCATGAAGAGCTGTGCCAGGAAATAGCCCAGCACGATCTCGCTCACCACCGCGAAGAACGCGAATTTCAGCGTCAGCCAGAGAGAGTAGAGAAATTGTTCGTCGAAGACGAGACGCCGGAAATTTTCGCCCCATACGAATTGCATATCCGGGTTGGCGGCAAAGCTGTTCCATTGCATGAACCCAATGACGAGCACATAGAGGAACGGAACGACGCCGAAGACAAACAGAATGACGAGGGTCGGCGCGAGAAAAACCCATCCCACCGAATTCGAACGCATTAGGTGCTCCTGCCAGCCGAGCGTCACCGTTCGGCAGATTCCGGGTTAAATGGCCGCCGTGCCGAAGCACGGCGACCCAGTCAGCCCAAAGGGAGGGCGCATTACTTGCGATAGCCGAGGGTCTTCAACTCCGCATCGGCGGCTGCAGCTGCCTTGTCGAGAGCTTCGTCAGGTTTCAACTCGCCCGTGATCGCCTGATAGATGAAGGGAGCAATCGCCTCACGAACCTGATTGTGGAACGGGAACGGAGGAGCGCCACGGAAGAGCGGGCCCTTTTCGCGCATCAGCGTATAGTATCCGTCGACCTTGGCATCCTGAGCCTTCACCTTCGGATCGTCATAGGTCGCTTTGTGAGTGATGCGGGATCCGGCGAGCGCCCAATCCGCCTGAACGGAATCCTGAGCGATGTATTGCAGCCAGAGAAGCGCGGCGTTCTTGTTCTTCGACGAGTGCGGAATGCCGAAGGCGCCGCCATCGTAATAACCGATATATCCGACACCGGATGTCGCTTGTTCTGTGATGCCGGGCTCGACTGGCGGAAGCGCGACGCCCACCTTTCCGACAACGGTCGACTTCTTGCCGTCCGTCGCGACCCAGGCTGCGTTCTCGCCATAAACGAGGCCCTGCGCAGCGCGCCCTGCGGCGAAGGTTGCGGCAACCTCATCCCAGGTGCTCGACGTCGATTCCGGCGGCGCATAGGCGAGGTTCCCGATCCACCAAGCGAAGGCAGCCTTGGCCTCAGGGCTGTTCATGCGTCCTCCGTTGGCAACGGAAGCACCATAGCTCTTGGTGTCGATACCCCAGTTGTACACGCCGAAGGTGGGAAACACGCTCTCGACCACTTCGTAAACAGCAGCCGGATGACCGGAGGCCGCCTGAACGGTCGTTCCCCACAATTCCTGCCCATTGGCCTTGCCCCATTCGGTGAAGAACTGGGCAATCTGGCGATACTCCTTGTGATCCTTCGCCGGTGCGAGATCGGTGCCGAACTTGGCTTTGTAGGCTTCCTTGATCTTAGGATCCTCGAATAGATCCTTTCGATACAGATAGATCTTGATGAAGGCTTCCATCGGCACGCCGAACAGGTCACCCTTATCGTTCTTGAAATTGTCGACGAAGCTGGTGAATTTCGACACGTCGAAATCGGGCGATTTGAGCTTGGGGTTATCGTTCATGGCCTTCGTGAGATCGACCAGGAAGTTGCGCGCGAGATAGCTGTAGATGATGTCCTGCTCGATATAGACGAAGTCATAGATGCCCGTGTTGGCCTCCATGTCCTTGATCGCCTTGTCGTACATCTGATCCCAGGACGTCGCCTCGAACTCGACCTTGATGCCGGTTGCCTTGGTGAAGGCAGGTCCCAGCACATCCTTGGCATAGTTGGACGGCGGCGTGCTCTCGGAAATGCCCCGGATGGTCGTTCCCTCCAAGCCCTTCGCAGCATCCGACCAGAAATCGGCGAAGGCTGGCGATGTGCTTGCCAGCAAGGCTGCGGTGAGTGTAGAGGCTACCAGACTCTTGAAGTGGTACATTGCGTTTTCCTCCCGAACGTGAACCCAAGCCAATCTGTTGGCGTTGCTTGAGGCCAAAATGTGCCGCGCCTCTGCTTGGAGGCGCGCCGTGTCGTTTTCGCAGGCGCTGGGCGAGCGAGCCCGAACCTTGTCCGAACTTGTTTCCCGAAAGTCGCTTGAACGTCTCGCGGMTTCTTAGGAAAGTTTAGGAAGCGGTTGCGAAGGCTTCCACGCCTCTGCTCATCGGGACCTGTACTTTTTTGTCCGCACCCTCGTTAGATCCGTATCTGGCAGGCACAAAAGAGCGCTCCACGGTGGTCGAATTCGGTGTGGTGCAACGGCGTGCGGTTCTGCGATACGCGGATGGTGTCTGGTCGCAGATCTTCACGAATTGACGGTTGAAGTTCGCGATGTTGTTGAAGCCCACGTCGAAGCAGATTTCTGTCACCGATCTGTCCGTATGGGCGAGCAGCGTGCAGGCCGAATAGACGCGCGTCTGATTGACGAATTTCGCGAAAGTATGACCCGTCTGTTTCTTGAAGAACCGCGAGAAGGCGCTGGGCTCCATGCTGCAAAGCCGGGCGACGGCCGTGAGGTGAATGTCGGAGACATAGTTGTTGTGAATGTAATTGATCGCGCGTTCGGCCTTCTCCGAGGGGCGCGAAGGAATAGTCGCCGCAGGGGCGCGATGAGACAGGATTTTCCGTTCGGCCGGATTCCTTGCCAAGGTTGCCAGAAGTTCCAGAAACAGGATCATGCGCTCGGCGCCCTGCGCACGACCGATCTTGCGAAGAAGGGACGCGCCTTTGAGCGCCGTCTCCCCCGAGAACAGAAGACCGAACGCCGCTTCCGAAAGAAGCAATTGCACCTCTTCGAATTCGGGGAAATTGCTGCAGATGCGGTCCGCGCATTCGGGGCTGAACTGGACCAGCATGTCACGGTCGGGGATGGTGAGACTGCCCGTGTCGCTGAGCCAATTGTGAGGCAGGTTCGGCCCGGTCAGGACGAGGCAATCGGGCTCGAAGGGACCGACATAATCGCCGATCATCATGGTGCCGGACGAGTTCTGAATCAGGTGCAGCTCATACTCGATATGATAGTGCCACTTTGCCAGATGATGGGGATAGTCATGAACGTTCCATCGAAACGACGCCGATGGCGGAAATACGATAACCTCATACGCAGGGACTGATTTACGTTCCATTCTCGCCGCCCTCCATGTGGTGCAGCAGGCCGTTTCCTCAAAGTCCGCTCTTTGGCGGTTATTCTCCGCGCCTTCTTCTGACGAGACTGCGGTTGTGAATTTAAGCCGGATACGCTGGCCGGTCACAGGTTCCTCGATACCTCTAATTCTAGGATAGAGCTTCGTACTGTCGATCCTTGACGGGATGATAACTCGCCTCCGTCACGAACTCGGCGGCGCGATGGCCGAGCATCAGGGCTGCCGCATTCGTGTTGGCCGATGGGATGAATGGTATAGCAGCGCAATCGATCACCCGCAGATTACCAACGCCGCGCACGCGCATACGGCGGTCGAGCACGGCCATCGGGTCGTCATCGGGACCCATGCGGGCGCTGCCGGACGGATGGTAGTTGGTCTTGACGGTGCGCCCGCAATATTCGGCAAGGGCTTCGTCGCTCGCGATCACCGGCCCGGGAAGCAGTTCATCGGCGATCTTGGGACCGATCGGTTTCGTTGCGAGCAGTTGCCGGGCGAACTTGAGCGATGCCAGCGTCAGGCGCAGATCATCGGAATGCCCGAAGAAGTTCGCGTCCACCAGAGGCTTGTCGGCCGGATTCGCACTGCGCAGCTGCACGCTTCCCCGGGCCTGCGGCCGAAGCAGGCATGAGGTCAGCGTGACCCCATAGGTTGGTTTTGCGCTCGACACGTCCCGATCCAGATAGACAATGGGAGCGCAGTACAATTGGATCGTGGGTCGCTCGCCACCGTCCGGATCATAGAAGAGGCAGGATTCTATCCCTGTCGTCGTAACAGGCCCGGTGCCGAACAGCATATACTGCAGACCATTGCGCACCATGCGCCAGCCTTTGTCCTGGCCGAAATACCCGCTCGCCCCTTTGGTGGATGCGATGATCGGCACCTCGTGATGATCCTGCAGATTGGCGCCTACTCCCGGAAGATCGGCCACGACATCAAGGCCATGCTCCTTGAGGTGATCCGCGGGGCCGATGCCGGACAGCATGAGAAGTTTTGGCGTGTTGTAGGAGCCGGCGGCGACCAGAACCTCACGCTCGGCATAGGCACGCAGTGTTTGACCATGGTGGATGTACTCCACGCCGATGGCGCGTCCCTGCTCGATGATGATTTTGCTCACGAGGGCATCGGTCAAGACGGTCAGGCGCGGATCGTCGAGCACCTGGGACAGGAAGGCCGACACTGCATCGCAGCGAACCATTCGCCCATTGTCCCTCCGACCCATCGTGTGCTGCATGATGCCGACGCCCGCCTGGCGTTCGCCGTTGAAATCCGGATTGTAGGGATGCCCCATTCCCTGCGCGGCAAGGATGAAGTCCTGTGTCGTGTCGCACAGGCTGCCCGGGTCGGAGATCAGAAGCTCGCCATCGATGCCGTGATAGGCATTGTTGAATTTGGTATTGTGCTCCATCGCCTTGAAGTGCGGGAGCACATCCGCATAGGACCAACCGGAGCCCGCGCCGATATAGGCATCCCAACCGTCATAATCCTCGCGCTGGCCGCGCATGTAGACCATGGCATTGACGGCGCTGCCGCCGCCCAGAACCTTCGCCTGAGGCACGATCGGTGCGCGTCCTCCCAGGCGTTGTTGCGGCAAGGTCTGGTGCATCTCCAGAAAGTCGTCACGCGCGAGATACTTCATGTAGCCGGCCGGCATCCGCATGATGGATGCTATCCTGGCCGGTCCCCGCTCGATCATCAGCACGCGACAGCCGAAATCGCGAACGAGCCGCGTTGCGGCCACGCAGGCGGACGAGCCGCCGCCTGCAATGATGAAATCGTAGCGCGCCGTTTGACCCGAGGACGTCATGAGGCTCCCACCCTGACCCTCTCCCTGATGAAAGGCTTGGCAGAGAGCCTACGATGGCAAATTCCGGTCGGCTACAACCACAACCGCACCTGACCTGTACTTTTTTGATCGGAACACGAATTTAAAGTATGTGCCGGGGAGCAGAGGGCTGGGGCTTTCTAAGACCTCAAGGGTTGGCACGCAAGCGACCGCGCGCCATCGCGAGATGGATCGCACCCTTACAATCGAGCTGGGCTATTCGCGAGCTGGGCTATTCGGGGCCGCCAATATCGCCCGGCAGGTCCGGATCCTCGCCCATTGCGCCTCGCGGGATAGGACTCTGCGTCAGCTGAGACTCGACATAATTGGGCGTTCGCCCATCTGAACCGGCGGACATGCAGCCAGGGACCAGAGCCATCAAGAGAAACAGGATTGGTAGCTTAACTTGCATCTACTATTCCTTCGCGTGGAGGAAATTTCGACGGAGCGTCGATATGCCAACGCAACAGAAGCCAAGTCAGTACGCACTAAAGCCGCGAATTAAGATCTGTTTCTCGCCCAGATCCATAAACGCCGATTGATATTGCTTAGCTCAAACACATTAGGTCAAGTTTAAATTTCCCTGGAACTGCCCGACGCCACAAAGTGACGTGAAATGGGTGCTTTCAGTGCGGCTCACTACAATAGCAGGGCACGAGCAGCGCTAGGACGTCAGGTTGAATGCCTGCTTGATGCCAAGCACAATTCCGTTCACGGCGACACTGGCGAGAATAAGACCCATGACGCGGCTGATCACGCTCGCCCCTGCGTCCCCGATGATCTTGATGATCCGTGAAGCCATCAGCATGAGAACCAAGGTCACCGTCAGGATCAAAGCCATCTGCACGACGGTTTCGGCCTGCTGCGAAATGCTGAACTTGCTGTTGTCCGTCAATGACACGACGGCGAGCATTGCGCCCGGGCTTGCTATCGATGGGATCGCAAGGGGGTAGATCGACCTGTCGACATCCGAGGCTTCGATGTCCTTCTCCTCGGCCTCGACCTTCGGCTCGCCGAAGATCATTGTCAGGGCGAACAGGAACAGCACGACGCTGCCGGCAATCTGAAAGGCGTCGAGATCGATGTCCATTGCCTGAAGCAATACTTGGCCCGCAACAACGAAGAACAAGAGCACCGCGAAAGCCACAAGAGTTGCTCTGATGGCCGTTCGCCGGGCGGCAGCGACGCTCATACCCGCTGTGACGGCCAGGAATACTGGGAGGGTCCCGATAGGGTCGATGACGACCCACAAGGTGATCAATTCAGTCAGGTATTGGCTCATGCGGCGCGGCCTAGATTCAGGAACAAATTTATGCGCGTTCGACACCAATAGCCAAGCTTCGTTGCGTACCCTCACCCAACTGACCATGCGGGTGAGGGCTGCATCGAACAGTTGGTCAATTGCCGATGGCGACGCCCTCCCGGCGGCTGTCGGCACCTCCGGTCAGACCATTGGGGCCGACCACGATGGCCTGGATGCCGGAGTTCATCTCGATTGCCTTGACCTCATGCCCCTTGGCCTCGAGAGCCGCTTTCCAGGCTTCCGCCTCCGTGCCGGCCTCGATTTCCGTCGGGCCATTGCGGTTGCCGAAATTCGGCAGATCGACAGCCACCTGCGGGTCAAGCTTCCAATCCAGGATACCGACCAACGCTTTGGCCACATAGGGGATGATCTGGCTTCCGCCCGGTGACCCTACGACCGCATAGAGCTTGCCGCTGCCGTCCAGCACGATCGTCGGCGCCATGGAACTGCGTGGACGCTTGCCGGGCTCCACGCGATTGGCAACCGGCTTGTCATCCTCGTTGGGCGCGAAGTTGAAATCGGTCAGCTCGTTGTTCAGAAGGAAACCGCTTCTGGTCATGATGCGGGCGCCGAACCCGTCCTCGATGGTGGTGGTCATCGACACGGCATTGCCGTCGCGGTCGACGACGGAAATATGGCTAGTGCCGAACTCGATGCCATCTGACGGAGCGAAGCGAAACTCAGTCTTCTGGAATGGCGGATCGCCGGCCTTCGCCTTGCCCATGGACTTGTCAGGGCTCACCAGAGCAGCGCGGCTCTTGAGATAGCCAGGATCGACAAGCCCCCGGACCGGAACACTTATGAAGGCTGGATCGCCGAGATAGAGCGCCCGATCCGCGAAGGCGAGACGGCCGGCCTCGGCCATCCAATGGGCGGCATCCGGACCAAGCTTCATGGCCGCCATATCCTGGGTTTCAAGCGTGCTCATGATCTGCTGCACAGCCACTCCTCCGGAACTCGGCGGGCCCATGCCGCAGATACGATAAGTGCGGTAGGAGCCGCAGACCGGCTCCCGCTCCTCGACCTTGTAGGCTTTGAGATCCTCCAGGGTCATGTCGCCAGGGTTGGCGGTGTGGCGTGTGACGGAGGCGACGATGTCGGCTGCAATCTCGCCGGAATAGAAGGCATCCGCACCCTTCTCCGCAACCTCACGCAGGGTTCTGGCAAAGGCCGGGTTCTTCAGAACCGTGCCGACTGGTTTCGGAGTGCCGTCAGCCTGGAAGAAATAAGCGCGGGCGATTGGGTCGTTCTGGAGAAATTTCTCTTGGGTAAGAAGGCCGTTGAGGCGCGGCGAGATCGTAAAGCCCTCATCCGCCAGACGGAGTGCGGGCGCGATAACCTGGGGCCAAGGCAGCTTACCCCATCGCTTGTGAGCAGTCTCCAGCAGACGCAGCGTGCCGGGAACGCCAACGGAACGCCCGCCCACGACGGCATCATAGAATTTCATCGGCTTGCCGTCAGTCCCCAGAAACCGCTCCGGCTTCGCCGCAGCCGGTGCCGTTTCGCGTCCGTCCAGGGTGATGAGATTGGTCTTGTCCCAGTAGAGCAGGAATGCGCCACCGCCGATGCCTGAACTCTGCGGTTCCACGAGGTTGAGAACGAGTTGCACCGCGACTGCGGCATCGACTGCACTTCCTCCGGCGCCGAGGATTTCCCGACCCGCCTGGGCGGCCAATGGATTGGCCGCTGCGACCATATCAAGGGCGGATGCACCTGCCTGCTTAGCGGTGCGCCCTGTCGAAGCCTCGGGCGCAGGAGTCGCTGTCTGGGCCTGAACACCAAATGCTAGAGGGAGGCTCAAGGCGAAGAGGCTCGCACCGAGAATACTCCGCCAGGAAGAGGAAGTAGGATTGGTCATAGTGTGGTCCTTATGAGGAATGCACCAAGCATGAGGAGCATAACAGCAGGATCAGGGCACAGGGAACAGGCCCTAGCCTTAAGCTGATCCGTGTCGCGCAGAAGCACGGTCGCCAAGCAAATGGAATGCACTTGATACCAAGGAAAGAAGCAGGGACAATTCGGCCGGGCCAYGGCTCACAAGAACACAGGTAGCAGGGAAACGCCCGTGACTTCGACCATTTACGATACGAACCTCGATAAGAACCCGGCGAATTACCAGCCTCTGACGCCCCTGACCTTCTTGGAGCGTGCGGCCAGCGTCCATCCCGACCGGACAGCCATCATCCATGGCACCTTAAGGCGCAGCTATCGTGATTTTTATGCCCGTTCCAGACGGCTCGCCTCGGCGCTGACC
>NZ_JBFUMH010000024.1:0-46720 GCF_054049475.1 Microvirga sp. P5_D2
CACGCGGCCGCCGCATGATCCGCGGTGGTCGCGCCCATCTGCGTCAGGCGCTGTACATGCCGGCGCTGGTAGCGGCCCGCTTCAACCCGGATTTGAAAGCCAAGTACCAGGCCCTGCTCGCGGCGGGAAAGCCGGCGAAAGTCGCCCTGACGGCGATCATGCGCAAACTCATCATCTTGGCCAATGCGCTCTTGCGAGATCAGCGAAATTGGTCCCCAAAACCCGCTTGATCAATACGGATACTCTAGCGTGAGGCTCGTGGCGGCTTTTGCTCCAACGGCAATCGGCGCGCAATCGATCAAGATGCGTGCCGGCAGGCCGAAATCGCTATGCGGTGCAAGAATGGTCTGGGCGATCTCGGAGACCGATGTCTCACCCTCGCTCGGGCCATCCTCCGCGACAGCAGGGCGGATGAGTTCATGGGCCTTCGCCAGGGCGTTCAGGCGTCCATGAAGCGCGTCGGCCATATCCTTCGTCGAAGTGGCCGTCCGCGCCGTCATGGTCACCATGGCGCTCGCCATGGCGAGCAGGTTCTTGACGCGATGATCCAGCTCTTTCGCCAGAAGCTGCCGGGCCTCCTCGTTCTTGCGCCGCTCCGTGACGTCGAGCATCGTGCCGAGAAGGCGTAGGGGCTTCAGCGTAGCTCCCTCCGACGTGTAGAGCATGCGGCCCCGACAGCTGATCCAGCGGATATCCCCATCGGGATGAATGATCCGGTAGTCCATCTGGAGGCGCCCGCCGGAGGCAGGATCGTTCAGAGCATCGATTTTCCGGCTGACCCAATCCCTGTCTCCAGGATGGATGACGGAAAGCCAGAACTCATGCGTGAGCGTCAGATCGGCGCCTACGCCGAAAATCTCTCTGTAGCGATCCGACCAGTAAATCTTGCCGGTCGCGGCGGTCCAATCCCACATGCCCATTTCCGCGGCTTCGACGGCCAGGGTCAGGCGCTCATGGAAGAGATCCGCCTCATGGGCTTGTTCATCCGCAGCATCGCGCGCTTTGGCGCGCTCCGTCACATTGGCCGCGAGAGACAGGACGCCTTTGATCTCGTGATCCGCATTGCGGATCGGGAGGACTTTGAGATCCCAATAGGTCTGCAGACCGGCAATTGTCAGCGGAATATCCCTCAGCTCCTGCGGCTCTCCCGTGGTGTAGGCGCGGTGGCGCAGGGATTGAAGAGTGGGATTGTAAATCTCCCCCATGACATCGGAGGGCGTCCGGCCCGTGAAGTCCGCATCCGGCGAACCAAGGGCGGATCGGAACAGCCTATTGGCGAAGGCGAAGCGCGGCGGATGGCCGAAGGTGACGACAACCGCCAGGGGAATGTTCTCGAGGATATCGGCTAGCGCCTCATGGCCGAATTCCTCGACGCCGTCTCGCAGCCGAATCTCGTCAAGTCCAAATGCCCAAGGCTGAGAAGGACACACGGCTGAGAAACCCCCGAATTCGGATTGAGCCCTCAAGCGAGCACAGTGGGGGCTTTCTAGTTGTAATGAAGACAATATTACAAACGGTTAAGCTTCAAAGCAAGACGGTAGTCGGCAAGGTTTTGCTCATATGCGGGATTGAGCAGGGCTTACGATGCGAGACGTACTGTCGGCAGACGCGAAAGCCCGTCACCTTGCGAGGAGTAGCCGAACTCTTTATATCTGCCACCGGACGCCCACCCCATGAAGAGGCGTCGGTTTCGACAGGATGTGCGCCACAATGGATTTCAACCCGACAGCAATGCCAACCCGCCTTGCCACTGGGGAAATCCATATCCATGCCTGCCTCGATCATTCTCTCTCATCTCACATGGTCTTCGCCTGACGGCCGCACGCTTCTTCCCGATCTCGATCTGAATTTCGGCCGGGAGCGCACAGGGCTCGTCGGCCGCAATGGCATCGGCAAGACCACGCTGCTCAAGCTGATTTCCGGAGAACTACGCCCGCATTCCGGCATGATCTCCGTCACTGGCAGCTTAGGGATTCTGCGCCAGACGGTTCAGGTCGATCGGACGGAGACCATCGCGTCCCTCTTCGGCGTCGTCGATGCGCTGGCGATCCTGCACCGTGCCGAGACGGGCGAAGCGACAGCGGAGGAGCTTGCCAACGCCAATTGGATGCTCGAAGCGCGCATGGCTTCCGCACTCTCCAAGGTCGGTCTCGATGCGCAGCCCGACACGCTGCTTTCAAGCCTGTCCGGCGGACAGAGCGCACGGGCAGGCCTCGCCGCGCTCGTGTTTGCCGAGCCCGACTTCCTTCTCCTGGATGAGCCGACCAACAATCTCGACCGGGGTGGCCGCGCGGCTGTCATCGAGCTTCTTGCGAGCTGGCGCGGCGGTGCAATCGTCGTCAGTCATGACCGTGAGTTGCTCGAAACTATGGATGCCATCGTCGAGCTGACAAAGCTCGGTGCTGTGCGTTACGGCGGCAACTGGAGCCATTACTGCGAGAGCAAGGCACTGGAACTCGCAGCGACCCGGCGCGACCTGGCGGATGCCGAAAAGCGCGTTGCCGAGATTGATCGGAAGGCACAGGAAACGTCGGAGAGAAAAGCGCGCAAGGACGGCGTGGCCCAGCGAAAGCGGGCCAAGGGCGACATGCCGCGCATTCTTATGAACGGACTGAAAAGCCGAAGCGAGGAAACGAGCGCGAAGAACGCTCGTCTCACTGAGCGCCGCCGGATGCAGGCGTTTGAGACTGCCGCTTCCGCACGCGAGCGCATCGAGATCCTGCAGCCGTTTTCCGTGAAGCTTCCGCCTACGAATCTGCCCGCTGGCAGAACTGTTCTCGCAATCGAGTCTGCAAGCGTCGGCTATAAACCGGATCAGCTCATCCTGCGCGACTTATCCTTCTCCATCACAGGGCCGGAGCGCATCGCCATCGTCGGACCGAATGGTTCAGGAAAGACGACGCTGCTCGCGCTCATCACAGGGCAATTGCAGCCCTGGAGCGGGAGCGTGAAATTCGTGAGCGATTTCGCGCTGTTCGACCAGCGGGTGAGCCTGCTCGAAGAATCCGCCTCGATCCGCGACAACTTCCGCCGCATCAATCCGCAGGCGGATGAGAATTCCTGCCGGGCGGCGCTGGCCCGCTTCATGTTTCGGGCGGACGCGGCGCTGCAGCGGGTCTCGACTTTAAGCGGAGGGCAATTGCTGCGGGCGGGACTTGCCTGCGTGCTGGGCGGGCCGAGGCCGCCTGCACTTCTGATCCTCGACGAACCGACGAACCATCTCGACATCGATTCCATCGAAGCCGTCGAAGCTGGCTTGCGGGCCTATGACGGCGCGCTACTGATCGTTAGCCACGACGAGACTTTCCTGGACGCCATCGGCGTCTCGCGCAGGCTCGATCTCGCAGACACGCAGGCCTGAGAAACTCAGGCTGCGAGCTTGCGCTCCGCGAAGCGGGTCTGGACTTCCGTAATGTCGGTGAGCGTCGGCAGGCTGGCTTCGTTGCCGAGATGCTGGATCGCATGGGCCGAGGCCGAGCGGGCGAAGATGAAGTGTTCGCGCCAGGACAATTCGGGATGCGCCATGGCGGAATAAACATAGGCTCCATGGAAGATGTCGCCGGCGCCGTTCGTGTCCACCACTGCTTCGGAAGGGACATCGAGCGAGGGAAGGATGCCCTCGGTGCCCTTCTCGTCGTACCAGACCATTCCACGCTCGCCCAGGGTCACGCCGCCGATCTTGCAGCCGCGTCCCTTGAGGTAGGTCAGCATCTCGCCGGGCGTCATGTTCATCTGCTCGCACAGACGCTCGGCGACGATGGCGACGTCGATGAATTCCAGGAGCTCGTGCGTGTTGGAGCGCAGGCCGCCGCCGTCGAGGGAGGTGAGGATGCCCGTCTCGCGGCAGGCCTTGGCGTAATGCATCGCCGCGTCGGCCTGGTGGCCGTCGAGGTGGAGTGCGCGGCAGCCCTGAAGGTTCAGCGGCGGAACCGGGTGGAGATAATGGTCGTCGCGGCAGCGCACGATGGCGCGCTTGCCGCCGCGCGGCATGATGAAGGAGAGCGAGGATTCCTTCACTTTCCGGTGATGGACGGAGATGCCGTATTTCGCCGCCATGTCGATGAACATGCGGCCCAGCCAGTCATCGGCGATCGAGGTCAGGAGATCGGGCGGGATGCCGAGCTTGGCGCAGGCGAAAGCCGCCGTCACTGCGTTGCCGCCGAAGGAAATCGCGTAATCCCGTGCCACGGTCTTGTCATCGCCTGTCGGCAGCTCGTCCGCCAGGAAGGTTACGTCGATATAGGTCTGACCCACGAAAAGAGCTTGCATGACTTCAACATCGCCTTCGCTGTGAATTCCATGGGGAGTCTTGGACGAGGAGCGCGTTGGACGCAAGCCTTTCGGAAAATCCTCAAGCTTTGTTGAGGGTTGCCGCCAACCGGGCGCCCGTGAGTGCCGCGTCCACATCCGTGGCGATGAACTCGACCGGGACCAGCAATCCCTTGCGGAAAGCCTCGGCCACGATGGGGTGAAGCCGCGAGCTGCCGCCCGCCAGCGCTACCGGGCGAGGGCCGACGCGCTTGGCAAGCGCATTGGCCAACCGGGCCAGTTCCTCGCCTGCTTCCCTTAAGATGTGCAGCGCAGTTTCGTCGCCGGCCGTTGCGGCTTCGCCCACCGCCCGCGCCAGGGAGCCGATCTTGCCCCTGTCGCCGCCATAGACGAAGGAGCGCACGATGTTCCAATCCGTGCCGCCGAGCGCGCTCTCCAAGCTTTTGCCGAGCTTTGTCGCCCAGCCCTCGCCGGGGCTTTCCTCTTCCTTGCGCAAGATCGCCTTCAGGGCCTCGCGGGCGATCCAGAATCCGGAGCCGCCGTCATCGATCAGGTTGCCGCGCCCGCCGACGCGGATCACGTCCTTGTCCTCGGTGAGGTAATAGCCGATGGAGCCCGTGCCGCTATAGACCAGGATGCCTTCGCCGAGCGCGAAATAGGACAGGTAGGCGATCCACATATCCTCCGCGACGAAGATCCTGTCCTGCGGGATCTCGAAAACATCCGCGAAGATCGCTCGCATGGTCGCCTCGGCAGGCGTGTCGCGCGTCAGTCCCGTGATGCCGGCGATGATTCCGAGCGGCTTGCCGGTGCGCATGACAACCTGTGCCATGTCGAGGATGATCTGCCGCGCCCTTTCCTCGGCGGCGGCTGAAAACAGATGGCCGGTGAGCGGATCGGACGTGCCTTGCGCGACGCATTGCCCGTTCTCGTCGGCGACGCGCCAGCGCGTCGCCGTTCCGCCCGCGTCGATGCCAAGCCCCAATGCCATGACGCTGAATGCCCCTCGCTGAAACCCTTGAGGTTTTACTTCTTCAATGCGGAGAAGTCTGCCAGGGCCGCGCGCAAATTGCCATTGCTACGTTCGAGCGCGCCTTGCGCCTCTGCCAGCGTGGCGCCCATGGCGATGAGAACGGCGGTCTTCAGGTCGCCGCCGGATTGGCTGATCGCATTGGCGGCATCCGAATCGCTGCAATCGGTGATCTGCTGCACCATGATCTCGCTGCGGCGGCGCAGTTTCGCGTTCGTCGCGCGCATGTTGACCATGAGGCCGCGATAGACGCGGTCGAGGCGCACCATGATGAGCGTGGAGAGAAGGTTGAGAATCACCTTCTGGGCCGTGCCGGCCTTCATGCGGGTCGAACCCGCGATCACCTCCTCGCCGGTATCGGCGAGAATCGGGTGTGAGCAGACATCGAGGATAAGCGCATCGGGATTGTTGGAGATGCCGATGGTCTGGGCGCCGCGCGAAGCCGCCTCCTTGAGGGCGGCTATGGTAAACGGCGTCCTGCCGCTCGCGGCAACGCCGATCACCACGTCGTTAGGGCCGATATTGTTGTCGCGGATTCCGGCCGTGCCTTCCTCCACCGAATCTTCAGCGTTCTCGACCGCCTTCATGATCGCGCCCTGGCCGCCCGCGATCAGGTAGACGATCTTGTCGTCGGGCCAGTTGAAGGTGGGGGGCAGCTCCGTGCCGTCCTGAACGCCGATACGGCCCGAGGTTCCGGCACCCGCATAGACCAGCCGTCCGCCACGGCGCAGACGCGCCGCAGCCTCTTCCGCCGCAACTGCAATAGCCGGCAGGGAGGTGCGAACGGCCGCCACCGCCGAGAGTTGGCCCTCATAGAAGGCTGAAAGGACATCGAGGCTCGGCCAAGTGTCGAGGTCTTGATAACGGGTGCTGAAATGTTCTGTCGCCATGGCCCACTCTTTTCTTGCAGACCAGTATAGGTCCAGTTGGCCGCCCCAGCAATCGCCCAAGGGACTTCAAGAGCGCAACTCACCAGGTTTTTGCGAGCATCCTTAAGAGCGCGCCGAGTGATCGAACAACGTGATCACCCGCTCGCCGGTTGCCTTGCGCAGGGCTAAGATTCCACTGTCCTTGTGCCGGCTCGGGTGGACGCGATTGGTCAGGAGCGACCAGGCCAAGCCGCGCTCGAAATCCAGCCACAAACCGGTGCCCGTAAAGCCCGTATGGCCGATGGTCGTGGGCGAGCAGAGATCGCCGCCGTGCCAGCCGGGATAAAAACCTTCCCACCCCACGGTCCGCTTCTCCGATTCTCGGGTGCGGATGGCGGTGAGCGAAGCGGATGAGAGCGCCGAGCCGTCGAGCAGCCCATGCGCGAAATCGAGAACCGCATCGATGGTGCCGAAGAGGCCCGCATGGCCTGACGCGCCGCCGAGGGCGAAGGCGTTTTCGTCATGCACCTCGCCACGGATCACGCGCCCACGCCACGTGCAGCGTTCCGTCGCCGCGCAGAGTTTCGGGTCCGGTCGGAACGAGAAGTTCGGCGGCAAGGGCTGGTCGATCAGCGCCTGTCCGGTGATGCGCTCGATGGCGATGCCGAGAAGCTTGTAGTTGATGTCGGAATAGACCGGCGGACCGCTCTGCCAGACGCGTTGCAGGATGAAGGCGCGCAGCGTGGTTGGATCCTGCCCATAGGTATAAAGTGGCTCGACGGCGGGCAGGTGTGTTTGATGCGCGAGACACTGGCGAAACGTGAGCCGCCGCTCGGCGGCGTTCATATCGTATTGCCGCAGATCGGGAATGACGGTGACGAGCGGATCGTCGAGGGCGATCCTGCCTTGCTCTACCAATTGCAGAATGCGCGTGGTGGTGAAGATCACCTTCGTCAGCGAGGCGAGATCGAACCATGTCTCGCGGGAAAGGCTTTCACGCTCCGGTTCGATCTGCGCCCATCCGCGCCACGACACGGCACGCTCGCCATCTGTCGTGATGATGCCGAGGACCGCACCAGGGATATTACCGCTGTCGACCGACGCCGCGGCGGGCGCGAAGGCCTCGCCGATCAAACTCTCCAGAGACATCAGGCTGCCCGATGCAGCTCGCCGCCGGGCATGGGGTGCGGCACGCCTGTCGTCGTGGGAAGGCTGAGCGGCAGCCCCAAGGTCGAGCGAACCGCGAGATAGGCAAAAGCCTGCGCCTCAAGGAAATCGCCGTTCCAGCCCACCGCTTCCACAGGATCGACGGCAACGCCGAGGCGCTCGTGAAGGCGCTTCATGAAATGCGCGTTGCGCCGCCCGCCACCGGTCACGAGCCAGCGTTGCGGCCGGCTCGGCACATGCCGGAGCGATGCGATGACGGATTCGATGGTGAACGCGGCAAGGGTTGCCGCGCCATCCTCATCCGAGAGCGCTTCCACGCTTTTCGCGCGGGCATGGAAATCCTGACGGTCGAGGGACTTCGGAGCAGGGCGGTCGAAGAACGGGTTCTGCATGAAGGCTTCAACCAATGCCTGATCCGCTTTGCCGGATGCGGCGAGCTGGCCGTTCTCGTCGAAGCTGAGGCCGCGACGGCGCAGGATGAAATCGTCGAGCAGGGCGCTGGCTGGGCCTGTGTCGAAAGCGATTACCGTATCGCCGTCGATATAGGTCACGTTGCCGACGCCGCCGAGATTGAGAATCATGACCGGCTGGTCGAGCGTGCTCGCGAGCGCGCGGTGATAAAGCGGCACGAAGGGCGCGCCCTCGCCGCCCGATGCCACATCCGCATGGCGGAAGCGATCGACCGTGTCGATGCCGAGTTCACGCGCGACGAGAGCGCCGATGCCGAGCTGGCGCGTAAAGCGAACTTCCGGCCGGTGATAGACCGTCTGGCCGTGAAAGCCGATGAGGCTCACATCCTTCGCCGCAATGCCCTCTTCCTGAATGAAACGGCGGATCGCGGCGACATGGGCCTGCGTGACCGCCTGCTCCAGATCCTCCAGCGGTTCGCTCTGCGCGCGCGCCGGTTCCGCAATGAGGCCCTGGAGGGTTTTCCGCAGATCGGCGGGGTAGGAGAACGTGTTCCCCGCGCCCGGCCGAACCAGGGTGTCGCCATCCGTCTCGACGATGGAGACGTCGATCCCGTCCATGGAGGTTCCACTGATGACACCAATGGCTTTCAAGAGCGGGCGTTGGGACATTCGATCCTCCGGAATTCAGGCTGTGGGGCAAACCATAGCACAGGCATCGGGGTGGTCTAGAGTGGTATGAGATTGGACCATGACAGGTGCAGGAAGGTGTCCTATAAATCCCTTGCGGCTTCCAAGGGAGAAAAGACGCATGTTCAGGTCAGCGCTGCGCACCACACTGGGCGCGGGTTTCATGGTGGCGGCAATAGCCTCCGCCTCGGCTCAGGTTCTGGAAATCGGAATGGATAACGGGCCGACTGGGCTTGATCCCCACCTCATCACTGCCTTTCCGAGCTTCATGGTGGTGAACGGCAATATCTATGAAGGCCTCACCGCCATTGATAAGGATCTCAAGGTCATTCCGAGCCTTGCCGAATCCTGGACTGTCGCGCCGGACGGCAAGACCTATACCTTCAAGCTACGCTCGGGCGTGAAATTCCATGACGGCTCGCCCTTCGAGGCGGCGGACGTGGTGGCTTCCGTGAAGCGCGTGTTGAGCAAGGAGATCGCCTCGCCACGAGCAAGCCGCTTGTCTGCTATCGATAGTGCCAATGCGATCGATGCCACGACAGTTGAGTTTAAGTTGAAGGAGCCATCTTCTGCTCTCTTGGCGTCGCTTGCCGATATCGCCATCGTGCCGCGCTCCATGGAGACCAACAAGGACGCGCTCCAGAAGACGCCGGTCGGCACGGGTCCGTTCAAGTTTCAGGAATGGCAGCCCAACGGCTTCATCCTGCTTAGCAAAAACGACGCCTATTGGGAAAAGGGCCTGCCGAAACTCGCCGGCCTCAAGTTCAACATTGTGCCTGAATCTGCCACCCGCCAGGTGGGCCTGACCAACGGCCAGTATGCGCTTCTGCCCAACATCGATGCGGCCACCGCCCTGCAGCTCAAGGGCAAGCCCAACGTGAAGCTCGCCGAGACCATGGATCTCGCCTACACGCTTATCGGCATGAACGTGTCGAAGCCGCCCTTCGACAACCCGAAGGTGCGTGAGGCCGTGAACTACGCGATCAACCGTAAGGAGATCGTGGACGCGGCGCTCTTCGGCGCAGGCGTTCCCGGCGGTCCGCTCTCGCCGGCGCTCAAGTCCTGGGCGCTCGATGTGAACCAGTTCGGCTGCTATACCCACGATCCCGCCAAGGCCCAGGCGCTTCTGAAGGAAGCGGGCGTCGCGACGCCGGTTGCCGTTTCCATGAAGGTTCTGCCGCGCCAGGACATCAAGGATGTCGCCCAGGTTGTGCAGGAGCAGCTGAACAAGGCCGGCTTCAAGGTTGAGCTCGTCAACCAGGAGCAGGGCCAGTTCATTCAGGATTGGCGCAACAGCAACTTCGACATGTTCGCCTCCATCAATGCCGGCCAGCCTGATCCGGACGAGTATTTCTACCGCACGTTCCGCACCGGCGGCTCGACCAACGTGTTCAAGTACTCGGATGCGGAGATCGACGGACTGCTCGACAAGGCGCGCACCCTGACGAACCAGGCTGAGCGCAAGACCGCCTATGACGCCGTGCAGAAAAAGCTCGCCTGCACCGGCCCCGTGGCGCACCTGACCTATGGCACCCTGTTCTCCGCCATGAACAGCAAGCTGCAAGGCTATGACGTGATGCCGAACCGTTCGCTCATGCTGCTGCGCAACGCATCGTACTAAGAAGCATTGATGGCACCGGCGCGGCTTGCTCGCGCCGGTGCCATCTTTTTTTAAAAGAGTTTGCCCGCATGAACCGTGTCCTGCTCGCGCGTCTCATCGATCTCGTCATTGTCCTGTTCGGCGTGTCGATCATCGTCTTCCTGATGATCCGCCTGATCCCCGGCGACGCGGTGGCGATCATGCTGGGTGCCAACACCGAGATCACGCCCGAGCGCATGGCGGAGCTCAACCGCCGCGTCGGCCTCGACCGGCCGCTCATCGAGCAATACCTGACCTGGGCGGGCTCCGCGCTCCGTGGAGATTTCGGCACGTCGTTGTGGACCGGGCGGCCCGTCTCGACGGAAATCGTCAATCATCTCTGGCCGACTCTTGAGCTGACCTTCCTGTCGCTCCTCGTCGGCGCGGTGCTGTCCGTGCCCGTCGGCTGCCTGATGGCGCAGACGCGCGGCGGCGCTGCGGATGTGGCAATGCGGATCGGCGCCATCGCGGGGCTCACGATCCCGTCCTTCTGGCTAGGCATTGTGATGATCCTTCTGCTCTCCTCGCTTGCCCCGGGTTTCGCCTCGCTCGGCTATGTGCCGTTCTCCGAAGATCCCATCGGCAATCTCCAGCGCATGGCCCTGCCGTCCTTCGCGCTCGCCCTGCCGATTCTCGCCAATCTCTCCCGTCTCGTGCGCTCGGCCATGCTCGATGCGCTGGGGCAGGATTATGTCCGTACCGCACGGGCGAAGGGCCTCCCGGAGCGGCGGGTGGTCTACAAGCACGCGCTGCGCAACGCGCTCATCCCGTTTCTCACCAGCGTCGGCATCATGACCGGCTATCTGCTCGGCGGGGCCATCGTGGTGGAGCAGGTCTTCGCCATTCCCGGCCTCGGGCGTCTTATCCTGGGCGCGATTGCCGAGCGCAATTACCCGCTGATCCAGGCGACCATTCTGGTGGTGACGGCAGGCTTCGTCGTCGTGAACTTTCTCGTCGATTTTCTCTACATCATCGTCGACCCGCGCGTGAGGGCTTGAGCCGTGAAGCGTTTGGCCAAGAACAAGCTCCTCGCTTTCGCCGTCATCCTGGTGGCGATCCAGTTGATCCTCGCCATCGGCGCGCCGATCTTCGCGCCCTACGATCCCATGGCGCAGAGCGTGGCGCGGCGGCTGCGCGGGCCGACGGAACTGAACTGGCTCGGCACCGACCAGCTCGGGCGCGATGTGCTCACCCGTATTCTCTACGGCTATCGCACGTCCCTCATCGCCTGCATCCTCGCGGTCGGCATCGCGCTTTTGGCCGGCGGCACGCTGGGGCTCGTCGCCGCCTATTATCGCGGCTGGCTTGATCGCATCATCATGCGTGTCATGGATGTGCTTTTCGCCTTCCCAGTGATGCTGCTCGCCATCGGCATCATCGCGGTCTTAGGGCCGCATACCTACAGCGCCGCTGCCGCCATCGCCGTGGTCTACACGCCGATCTTCGCCCGCCTCTTACGCGGCCCAGCGCTGGTTCTCTGCGAGAGCGAGTACGTGGCAGGCGCCAGGGCCATTGGAGCTTCGGACGCTCGCATCATCTTCCTGCACATCCTGCCGAACCTCGCCTCCGTCATTCTCGTTCAGACAAGCCTGCTGCTCTCGGCGGCGATCCTCGTGGAAGCCTCGCTCTCCTTCCTCGGCCTCGGCACGCAGCCGCCGACGCCCTCTCTCGGTCTCATGCTGTCGGAAGGGCGTAACTTCCTCATGCTGTCGCCCTGGAGCGCGATCTTCGCGGGCTTCGCCATCCTCTTCCTCTCATTCGGCTTCAACCTGTTGGGCGATGCCCTTCGCGACACCCTCGATCCGCGCCTGAGAGGCCAGCCGTGAAGGTTCGTGCTGCCACCGCCGATGACATTCCGGAGCTGGCGGCGATTGCCGAGCGCTCCTATCGCGCAGCATTCAAGGGTATTCTGGAAGATGAGGTGCTGGCAGCGCGCCGCGCCCGTTTCTTCGCTAAGCGGTTTCAGGTATCTTGGCAGCACATGCTCGTATCCGCCGCGAGGAGCCAACTCACCGGTTTCCTGCTGATGACGGATGACCATATCGACATGCTGTTCATGGACCCTGCTGCAAGTGGGCAGGGCGGTGGCGCGCTTCTTCTGAAAGCTGCGGAAGAACTGGGAGCCACAGGTCTCGAGTGCTTCCGCGACAACCATGGAGCGCGTCGCTTCTATGAGCGCCATGGTTGGCGTGTTGTGCGCGAGTATAGGCGTAAGTATGCCGCACGAAGCCGCGACTTTGTGCGGTATGAGAAGATACCTGGAGCCTAGTTCAGCGCTTCGCCGCCGATCCAGGTGTTCTGCACGTGCAGATGCTCGTCGAGCAGAACGAGATCGGCGCGATAGCCGGGTGCAATGCGGCCGAGTTCGTGATCGAGCTTCAGGAAGGTAGCCGGTGCCAGGGAGGCCATGCGCAGAACATCTGGAAGCGCAAGATCCAGACGCTCGATGCTATTGCGCACGGCGCTTGCCATGTCGAGATCGGAGCCGGCGAGCGTGCCGTCTGCCGTGGTGAGCTTTCCGCCCTTGCGATAGATCGTGCGGCCGTGCAGGTCGAAGCTTTCGATGTCCGTGCCTGTCACCGACATGGCATCGCTCACGAGCATCATGTGCTCGGTGCCCTTGGCCGCGATAGCAATCCTCAAGGAAGCGTCACTCACGTGATGCCCATCGACGATGATGCCGCACCACGTGTCATGGTTATCGAGGGCTGCACCCACCGGGCCGGGCTCGCGCCCGGCGAGCGGCGGCATGGCGTTGAAGAGATGGGTGAAGCCTCTCAGGCCGTAGCGGAGCGCCTTGGTAACGGTGTCATAATCACCGGCGGTATGTCCGGCGCAGATCAGGACGCCGGCAGTGGCGAGCCGCGCGATCGATTCCATGCTGTTGCGCTCGGGCGCGAGCGTCACGATGGTCCGGCCTTCTTGCAGGGAGGTCATGATCGCGATGTCCTCATCCTCCATGGGGCGCATGAAGGCGGGATTGTGCACGCCCTTGCGCTCCGGGTTGATGAAGGGGCCTTCGAGGTGAATGCCGAGAACGCCGGGAACGCGCGCGGCAAGCGCGTCGCGCATGGCGTTTACGGCCTCCGCCATCGTCTCGCGGGTATCCGTGATGAAGGTGGGCAGCAAGCCCGTGGTGCCGCAGGTGCGGTGCGCCGATGCGATGGTGCGGATGGCGTCCACGCTGCGCACATCGTTGAACAGAATGCCGCCGCCGCCATTCACCTGCACGTCGATGAAGCCCGGAGCGAGCAGTCCCTCGATGTGGCGGCGCTCGATACCGGCGCCCAGATCCTGTTCGAGGGGAACGGCCTGAATGCGGCCATCCTCGATGACGACCGCGCGGCCTTCGAACATGTGGGTGCCGTCGAAAAGACGTGCGCCTGTGAGGGCAATCGGCATCAGACCGTCTCCGTCACCTTGCGCAGGCGAGGCGGGTTGTCAGGGTTGCGACCGCGCGCCTGGGCGATGGCGTTCACGAGCGGATAGAAGCTCTGGATCATGGCAATCGGCGCCAAGTAGGGATGCACGTTCTCGACGGAGGGCAGCATGACGGAAGCGGGCCCCTCGGCCGCGCCCGCGACAACCACGGGAACGCCCTGCTCGTTGAGCTTCGTCACGAGATCGTTCACGCCGTTCAACGTTTCATCGCGCTGGCTGAGCACGAGAATCGGGAAGTGATCGCCCGCGAGCGTCCACGGGCCGTGCATCAGCTCTGCCGCGCTCATCGCCTCCGCATGGATGCCCGAAGTTTCCTTCAGCTTGAGCGCCACTTCCTGCGCCGCGGCAAAGCCGACACCGCGTCCGACCACGAAGAGGTTGTTTGCCCCCGACAGTTCTGCGAGCGCCGGCGACCAGTCGAGGGCAGCGGCCTTGTCGAGCACGTCCGGCAGGGTGTCGAGAGCGGCGAGCAATTCCTTGTCCTTGGACCAATGCGCCACGAGCTGGAAGCCCGCTGCCAGCGCCGCGATGAAGGACTTGGTGGCGGCCACGCTCTTTTCCTGGCCTGCGTGAAGCGGCAGCACCACCTCGCAGGTGGAGGCGAGCGGCGATGTCGTGTCGTTGACGAGCGCAACCGTGAGCGCGCCATCGTCCCGCCCGGCCTGCGCCAGATTGAGGATGTCCGGGCTGCGGCCCGATTGCGAGACGGCGAGGAACAGCGCATCGCGCATGCGCGGACGCGCCTCGTAGACCGAAGTGACGGACGGACCGACGGAAGCGGTGACGAGACCCGAATGAATCTCGAGCAGGTATTTCACGAAGGTCGCCGCGTTGTCGGAGCTGCCGCGCGCGCAGGTGACGGCGAAGGGCGGCGGGGAGGCACGCAGTCGGTCGCCGAGGTCACGGCAGAGACCCGCGTTGCGGGCAAGCAGATTGGCGACCACCTGCGGCGCTTCGCGGGCCTCGCTCAGCATGGCTGTCATGGAGGCGGGATTGTTCAGATCAGGCATCATTTTGAATCCGTTCGGGCTGGCTGATGGTCAGCTCGGCCACGAAATCATAGGCATCGCCCCGGTAATAGGACGAGGTGAACTCGACGACTTCGCCCGTTGCGGTAAACGAGCGGCGTTCGATGTAGAGAGCAGGGCTCTCAGGTGGAACGTGGAGCAGGGACGCCTGTTCCTCGTTTAGAAGCACGGCGTGCAAGCGTTGCAGGGCGCGGCTCGGCATGAAGCCCTGCTCGTGCAATGCAGAATAAAGCGACTGCTTCACCAGAGCAGGATCGGGCAGGAAGCGCGAGGGCACGACCGCATGCTCGATGGCCATGGGAATATCGTTGGCGAGGCGAAGACGATTGACGCGGCTCACCGTCTCGCCGGGTGAAAGACCCAAAGCCATGAGCTCGTCGGGAGAAGCCTGACCCGTCGAGCGGCTGAGCAGGACGGCAGAGGATTGCAGGCCGCGCGCTGACATGTCGTCTGTGAAGCTCGACAGGCGCGAGAGCGGTTGTTCGAGGCGCATCTGCGACGCGATGAAGGTGCCCGAGCCCCAGCGCTGAACAAGCACGCCCTTCTTCACGAGGCCGGTGATCGCCTTGCGCACAGTGACGCGCGAGATGCCGAGCTGCTTGGCAAGATCGCGCTCGCCGGGCAGCGCATCGTCCGCTTTCAGCGAACCTTTACGAACCGCTTCCTCGATGGATTGCTGGAGCTGGAGGTAGAGCGGCGTGGGATTGGCTTCATCCAGCGGCAGGCCGAACGCTTCAGAGGTCTGACCGGTCATTGCGGCCTCCGCTTTGAGGCTTCCCGCCCCAGGAGAATGGCGCCGTCCAGGGCATCCGCAACTGGGGGCACGATGACCCCCTGAACCGGAGGCGGAAGCCAAGGCTTCAAGGGCTCCGCCAAGCCGCCGAACAGGCAGATGGCGGGCGCGCCGAGTTCGAGAAGGCGGGTTGCGATTCGGGCCACGCCGGCAGCCGCATCCTCGATGATAGCCATGCCCAGCGGATCGCGCCGGTTCGCGTGCTCCAGCACGAGGGGCGCATAGGTGGCGTAGTCGCCGGGTCGTGCCTTGCCGACCCAATCCACCATCGCTTCGAGGCTGTTCTCGAAGTTGCGCAGCACGGCCTCGGACAATGGTGTCGAGGGAATGCGTCCGTCATGGGCCCACACACTGCGGCGCAGAACCTCGCGGCCGATGGTCGATCCGCTGCCCTCGTCGGAAATCTCGTAGCCCCAGCCGCCGACGTAATGACAGTAACCGCCGGCCCCGCCATAGCCGCAGGAGCCCGTGCCGACGATGAGGATCGCGCCATCGCCGCCGTTGAAGGCGCCGAGCCAGGCGGTGTGCGCATCCGTGTCGATAGCGAAGCTTGCGAAAGGATGGGGGCGGGAGAGAAGCCGCTCGACGGCGCTGGCTTGCCCCGCTCCGGCAGCGCCCATGCCAGCATGTATGGCCGTCAGGTCGCTGTCCTGAAGCCCTGCCTGGGCAAGCGCCTCCCGGCAGGCGGTGAGGATGGAGGCCCAGACCACATCGGGATCGAGCCGGATATTGGAGGGGCCGCCCGTGCCTTCCCCGAGGAGATTGTCCTTCGCATCGCGCAGACGGGCCCGGCACTTGGTGCCGCCGCCGTCAATGCCAAGGAAAAGGGGCTCACTCATGGGAACATGGGTCTCGGGAACTAATCACCAGTACAATGCCACTTAATATCCAGTTCGTGAAGGGGCGCTGAGGAGGAATACCCAGCCTTCCGAGGTGCCACTCTATGAAACGATGTGCTGTTGACGCAGCTGCTCCGTCTCAAGCGCTGTAAGGCGATACCAGTATAAGGTCACTTCGGTTTCAGGAATCGGACACCGCAGCCGCGATCCTCGGCGCGAGGGCGCTGTTGAGAATGGAGGAGGGTGTGCCGGAAGCCACGACCCGGCCATCGGCGACGAAGACCATCTGGTCCGCGAGGTCCGCCACGTCCTCGGGCGTATGGATCGTTATGAGAATGGTGACGTTGCGCTGGCGGCGCAGGCGATCCACGAGCTGGACCATGTCACGGCGCAGGCTGGGATCGAGGCTGCTGAAGGGTTCGTCGAGCAGGATCAGCGGGCGGCCCGAGACCAGTGCCCGCGCAAGAGCCACACGCTGACGCTGGCCGCCGGACATCTCGCCGGGTTTTCGCTCCTCGAGGCCCTTCAGGCCGACCGCCACCAGCATGTCGCCGACCAATCGGCTTTCCTCAGTGCTCATGCGCAAAGAGGGGCGCAGACCGAGGGCAGCGTTCTGCAGGGCAGTGAGGTGCGGAAACAGGTTGTGATCCTGAAACACGATGGCCACGGGCCGCTTCGCGGGTTCGAGCGGGAGAAGATTCTGTCCCCCGAGAGTCAGCGTTCCGCTTTCCGGCATCTCGAACCCGGCGATCATGTGCAGCAGGGTCGTCTTGCCGCCGCCCGATGGGCCGATGACCGCGCAGAGCGCGCCGGCCTGCACGCTCATGGTGTAGTCTGCCTCGAAATCGGGCCATGTGAGACGGCAGTTCTCAATCACCAGCATGGGACAACCGACCTGAGGCGTGGGCCAGGAAGAGCGCGACGAGCACGATGATGAGCCCGATGGCGGAGGCTTCATCGAGCCGGTAGGCTCCGAGGCGTTCATAGAGAAGATAGGGCAGGGTGACCAGATCGGTTCCGCCGAACAGCGCGATGATGCCGAAATCGCCGAACGACAGCGCCATTGCGAGCGCAAAGCCTGCACCGAGCGGGCGCTTGRGTACGGGCCAGTCCATGATGGTGAGCTTCGACAAACCGGTGATGCCGAGGGATGCTGCAACACGGCCATAGCGCTCCTCCGTCGTCATGAGGCGCGGCGCGATATAGCGATAGGCGAAGGGCATGGCCGTCAGGCCGTTGACGAGCGGCAGAAGAACGAGGCCTGCCGTGGACGGATTGCCGAACTGCCGGATCAGCAGGAACAGGCCTGCGGTCAGCGCGAAAGGCGGCACGGCGAGCAGCGTGTCGGGCAGGAAATCGTAGATAGCTGCGAGACGTGGGGAGCGCAGGGCGAAGCGATGACGCCGTGATGCCGACGCCAACGCGAGTGCAAGCATGCAGGCAAGGGCAGCGGCGCAGGCTGCAATGGCGAGGCTCGTTGCAAAGGCACGAAGGAGATCGCCGTCGATGACATCGGCAATGTTCCACACCCCGGCGAGAATGCTCAGCGCCAGAGGCGCGATGAACAACGTGCCGACGATGAGCACAAATGCATCGAGAATCTTCAGGCTGCGATGGCGTCTATCCGGGCGAAGGATCGTCGAGCGAATGGTGTGAGTGGCAGGCGGCCGCTGGAAGGCCCAGTGAAGAACGCCGGTGAGAGAGAGGCAGATCGCGAGCTGGATCAAGGCGAGCCATGCGGCACGGCCAAAATCGAGATCGATCTTGAGCGCCTCGAAGATGGCGACTTCCAACGTCGAGCGGCTCGGCCCGCCGCCAAGCGCAAGAACGATGGCGAAGCTCTTGAATGTCAGCAGGAAGATAAGGCCCGCGAGTCCCGGCAACTCCGCGCGCAAAGCCGGCCAATCGAGATGCCGAAAAATCTGCGCCGGACTGAAACCGAAGGCCGAAGCGAGACGCCAATGTTCGGCGGGCACGTGATTCAAGGAATCGAGCGAGATGCGCGCCACGAAAGGAGCATTGAGAAACACGTGGGCGATGAGAATGCCGGGATAGCCGAAGATGCTGAAATCTCCGCTCCAGCCGAGGGCGCTCAGAAGATCGGCAACCCACCCGCTGCGGCCATAGACGGTGAAGACGGCGAACACGGCGACGATGGTCGGCATCACCATCGTCGTGCCTAAGATCGCCAGCACGACGTCTCGCCCGATGAAGCGGCGACGTGACAGGCCAAGCGCAAGCGCGATGCCGAGGGCAAGCGATAGGATGGTGGAGAGCGCGGCCTGGATGATCGAGAAGGTGATCACCCGCGTCAGGTAGGGTCCGATGGAGAAAAGCGCGGGCTTGTCTCCACCGAACGTGGCAAGGGCGATGAAACTGCCCGCAACCAGGGCCAGGATGGCAAAAGCGACGATGCTTCCCGGATGCGGCAGCGTGCGTGTCATGCGTAAAGCTTCAGCGCGTCGTGGCGTTGAGCCAGGCATCCGTGAAGGCGCGGCGGTTCTGCTGCACCTCTTCCGGCGTGAAGATCAGGGCCTTTTCGGGCTGCACCAGATTTTTGAACGAAACTGGCAAGCCCGCGGCGGGCGTCTTCGCCGGCATCATCCAATTGCCCTCCGGCATGGCGGATTGGAACGGCTCGCTGAGCACGAAGGCCATGAACTTCTTGGCGAGCTCGGGCTGCTTGGTGGTGTTCGTCATGCCTGCGAGTTCCACATGCAGGTAGTGGCCCTCCGTGAAGGCGGCGGCCTTGTAGTTGTCCTTCTTCTCAGCGGCGATGTGGTAGGCGGGCGATGTGGTGTAGGACATCACCATGTCGGCCTCGCCTTTCAGGAACAGGCCATAGGCTTCCGACCAGCCCTTGGTGAAGGTGACGATGCGCGGCTTCAGCTGGGTCCATGCATCCGGGGCCTTCTCGCCATAGACCTTCTGCATCCACAACAGCAGGCCAAGGCCCGGCGCACTCGTGCGTGGGTCCTGCAGCACGACCTTCGGGCCGTTGGGGTTCTCGACGAGTTCCTTCAGGCTCTTCGGCGGATTGGGGAGTTTGTTGGCGTCATAGACGAAGGCGTAATAGCCCCAGTCGAAAGGAATGAAAGTGTCGTCGCTCCAGGCGACCGGAACCGAGAGATCTTTCACGTCTGCTCCGTGCGGGGCGAACAGGTTCAGGGCTTTCGCTTCCGCGGCAAGGTTCATGTCGAGGCCGACCACCACATCGGCCTTCGTGTCCTTGCCTTCGAGGCGCAGACGTCCGACGAGGCTGCCCGCATCCTCGGCGGTCACCCAGTTGAGTTCGCAGCCGCAGGTGGCCTCGAAACGTTCCTTGACCGTCTTGCCGGGGCCGTATTTTCCGGCAAACGAGCTATAGGTGTAGACCGTCAGGGCAGGCTTGCCCTGCGCATGCGCGACACCCGCCGCAAGGGCGACAGAGGCGAGGGTGAGAAGAATTCGGCGTAACATCAAGGTTGCTCCCATGCATGATGCAAGCCGGGTTGGCGGCACAATTCGCACGGGGCGCAGTGTTGTCTGCGATGTCGCATGCTCATTCCCTCCGCCGGCATGACCCGGATCAGGTTCAACGGGTCGGCGGCCATGCCACCTCTCAGCCCCGTATGAGGCTCCCCGTGAGACGGGTTGTTTCTAAAGCAGTTCCGGGTGGGCTACAAGGTGCTGCAGCATCGACGAGAAGCTGCCCTTGCGGGAGGCTTAAGATTCTGCTTGGAATAGAGTAACTTCTTTTTGGGTGAGTTGCGTGAATGACAGCCTCTGGATCCTTTGATATCGCCGTGATCGGGTTGGGAGCCATGGGCTCGGCCGCGCTCTATCAGCTCGCCCGGCGCGGCGTGAAAGCGTTGGGAATCGACCGTTTTTTCCCGCCTCATGACCAGGGCTCCACCCATGGGGAGACCCGCATCACGCGCCAGGCCATCGGCGAGGGCGAGGTTTATGTTCCCATTGCCCTGCGGTCCCACGAAATCTGGAAAGACCTTGAGGCCGAGACCGGCGAACGGCTTCTGGTCCAGAATGGCTGCCTGATCGTCGACGTTAAGGAGCCAGCGCAGCGTGGCCTCATCCACGTGGCTTTTCTCGAGCGCACCCGGCAGGCCGCCCTGAAATATGACATCGCCCATGAAATGCTGGATGCGGGCGAGATCCGTCGCCGCTTTCCGCAATTCACACCGCGCGAAGACGAGATCGGTTATTTCGAGCCAGGCGGCGGTTACCTCGATCCCGAGCGCTGCGTGGCCGCGCAGCTCAATCGCGCCCAGGCTCTCGGCGCAACCACGCAGCTCGGCACACGGGTTTTGGCCATCGAGCCGGAAGGCTCAGGCGTGCGCATCGTGACGGATCGCGGAGACTTCCATGCAGGGCAGGCCGTCGTATCCGCAGGCCCATGGGCGTCCGAACTGCTCGGCGCGCCGTTCGAGCGCCTTCTCGCCCCGGCCCGGCAAGTCATGCATTGGTTCGAGGTCGAGCCCGATTTTGCGAAGGCTTGGGAGGCGAGTCCCGTCTTCATCTGGCTCCATGGTCCGAACCCGAGCGACTTCTTCTACGGCTTTCCCTCCTTGCCCGGCACGCAAACCATCAAAACCGCAGGGGAGCAATATGAGGGTGACGACCACGCCTCATGACATCGACCGCCGTATTGCCGCCCATGAATCGGTTGCCATGCGTGACATTCATCTCAACGGTCGTGTGCAGGGCCTCTCCGCAAAGGCGGTGAAGGCGGCAACCTGCCTTTACACTCTGACGCCGGACTCGCATTTCCTGATCGATCATCATCCTGACAGTGATCGCATTCTCGTCGTCTCGCCCTGCTCGGGTCATGGCTTCAAGCATTCGGCCGCCATCGGCGAGATGGTCTCGCAACGTGTGATTGCGGAAGCGGGTTCAATCGACATGTCTGCCTTTACCCTTGCCCGCTTCGATGCACGGCAAAGGCGAAATGCTTCGGTGGCGTCATGAAAACGATATCGGGGATGAGCATAGACCAAGGGCTTTTAAACCATGGCTACGCTTCATCCCTTGCCCTGCTCGCTCGCTGCTCCAGCTTGGGTGAGACTCACAAGCAGGGGGCCTATGCCATTGCTTTCACTCCATGGATCAACCATCAAGGTCCTGCTACGCTGTGGAACGCGATAACCACCATGGCAGAGGGATGACAGGTTCAAGGAATGGTTGATCTGCCGCTCATGGATTGGCGAGCCTTGGCCACCCTGCTCGTTTTCTGCCTTGCCGTGGCAGCCGCATGGCTGGCCGGACGCGTGTCGGTGAAGCGGGGATACAAGAGTTTCTATCAGGCTATCGACCAGTGGCGGCATGGTGATCTGCAAGCTCGGGTCGCGGCGTCCGAACCCGGGACGCCCATCGGCCGTTTGAGCACCGCTTTCAACGACATCATCGGCAAGCTCAGTCAGCGCGAGGCCGAGCGCGAGACTGTGCTGAAGAGTCTGCGGGAGGGCGAAGAGCGCCTTCAGATCGCCCAGGACGTAGCGGGCTTAGGCATCTGGGATTGGGATCATTCGACGGGCGAGATCAGCTGGTCGCATCAGATGTTCGCGCTCACGGGCATCACCCCTGACGGGAATAAGCGTAACCCCTTCAAGGCATGGCTCGATGTGCTCCACCCCGAAGACCGGGAAGAGATGGAGTGGAAGGTCAAACAGCTGCCGCGCACGCTCGAGCCCCTGACGGCGGAATATCGCATCATCCGGAGCGACGGTTATGTTCGCTGGCTCCAGATGCGGGGCCAGTCCCTCGCGGGAGCAATGGACAAGCCGCTTCGAACCGTGATCGTTACGCTCGACATCACACCGAGCAAGGAGAACGAGGTTCGCGAACGTTTCCTCCTGAGCCTGAGCGACAAGATGCGCGATCTGGTTCGCCCCGACGACATCCTGTTGACGGTATCCGAGGCGTTGGGCAAGCATCTCGGCGTGACGCGCCTAGGCTACGGCGAGATCGATCACGCCACGATGATGCTTACCACGCTCGTCGACTGGCACGTGGAAGGCATGCCCTATATGGTCGGCCGCCATCCTCTCACGCCCTTCGGCGACTTCGTGTGCGACGAGATGAGAGCGGGGCGAACCCTGGTCATCGAGGATGCGCTCACCGATCCTCGCGTCAGCGAATCCTCGGATGTCTTCGTCGCGCTGCAGAACCCCGCCACCATCGTGGTGTCTCTCGTCAAGGAAGGGGAGCTGCGCGCCTCCCTTTACGTCCACAACACCACGAAGCGCCGGTGGACGGCGAGCGAGATCGATCTCTGCCAGGATGTGGCCGAAAGAACATGGGCGGCCGTTGAACGCGCGCGCTCCGATGCGCGCCAGCGCCTGCTCATCAATGAGCTCAATCATCGGGTCAAGAATACCCTGGCCACGGTCCAGTCGATTGCAGCCCACAGCTTCAAGCTCGGAGATCCTCAGGCCGCGCGCGCGGCCTTCGAGGCGCGCCTGTTCGCCCTGTCGAAGACGCACGATGTTCTGACGCGCGAGAACTGGGAAGGCGCGAACATTCAGGACATTCTGGAAGAAGCATTAGCTCCTTACCGGCGCGATCACGTGGCGCGTTACAAGAGCGAGGGCGCGCCTCTCCAATTGCCGCCACGGGTCGCCCTTCCGCTTGCCATGGCGTTTCATGAGCTTGCAACGAATGCCGCCAAATACGGCGCCTTCTCGCTCGAAACCGGCGAGGTTCGGATCAACTGGAACCTTGTGCCCACCGCGAACGGACCTCACTTCGTGCTCAAGTGGAGCGAGAGCGACGGGCCCCTGACGCAAAAGCCGAGTCACAAGGGGTTTGGCTCGCGCCTGATCGAGCGCGGCCTGACGCGGGAACTCGGCGGAGAGGTCACTCTCGACTATCTCCCGACCGGCCTCGTCTGCACCTTGAGCTTCCCGTTGCCGGAAGCGGAGACGGTGGATTACCTGCGCGCGAACGCGAAGCTGGCATAAGCAAGCATTCACACGTCGAAAATGAAAAGCCCGCTCTTCACTGCGAAGGACGGGCTTTTTGATTGCACGTCCGGTCGTCGATCAGCGGCGGTTGTTCTTGCCGCCGGGAGCATTCGAGAGACCGGCACGGCGCAGCGCATCGGCCAGCGCCCCGGAAGCCGCAGGTGCGGCGGTGGGCTTGCTGCTCATGGGCTGGCGGGACTTCTGCGACGCGTTGCGGTTATCGTCGGAGCGGCCAGCCGCGCGCGGTTCCGCCGGATCGTTCATGCGCATGGTGAGGGCGATGCGCTTGCGGGGGATATCCACCTCCAGCACCTTCACCTTCACGATGTCGCCGGGCTTCACCACATCGCGCGGGTCTTTCACGAAGGTGTTGGACAAGGCGGAGATATGCACGAGGCCATCCTGATGGACGCCCACATCAACGAAGGCGCCGAAGGCCGCGACATTGGTCACGACGCCTTCCAGCATCATGCCAGGCTTCAAATCGCTGATCTTCTCGACACCGTCCATGAAGGTCGCGGTCTTGAATTCCGGGCGCGGATCGCGGCCGGGCTTTTCCAGCTCGCTCAGGATGTCCTTGACGGTCGGCACGCCGAACTTCTCGTCCGTGAAGTTTTGGGGATTGAGCTTCTTCAGGACAGCGCCGTTGCCGATCACTACCTTGATGTCGCTCTTCGTCGCTTCGAGAATGCGGCGCACGACCGGGTAAGCTTCCGGGTGCACGCCGGAGGCATCGAGTGGATCGTCACCGTTGGGAATGCGCAGGAAGCCCGCCGCCTGCTCGAAGGTCTTGGGGCCGAGGCCTGACACATCGCTCAAAGATTTGCGGGTCTTGAACGGACCCTTGGCGTCACGATGCTCGACGATGTTCTTGGCCACCCATTCGCCGAGCCCAGACACGCGCGAGAGAAGCGGCGCGGAGGCGGTGTTGAGATCGACGCCGACCGCGTTCACGCAATCTTCCACCACCGCATCGAGGGAGCGCGAGAGCTTATGCTCGGCCAAGTCGTGCTGATACTGGCCGACGCCGATGGATTTCGGATCGATCTTCACGAGTTCCGCTAGCGGGTCCTGCAGACGCCGCGCGATGGAAACCGCGCCGCGGATGGAAACGTCGAGATCGGGCAGTTCCTGGCTCGCGAAAGCGGAAGCCGAATAGACGGATGCGCCGGCTTCCGAGACCATGATCTTGGTAAGCTTCAGATCGGGATGCTTCGTCACCAGCTCGCCCGCGAGCTTGTCGGTCTCACGCGAGGCGGTGCCGTTGCCGATGGCGATGAGCTCGACCTTGTGGACGCGGCACAGGCGGGCGAGCGTCGCGATGGAATCATCCCATTGCCGCTTCGGCTCGTGCGGGTAGATCGTATCGGTCCCCACCACCTTGCCGGTCGCATCCACCACGGCCACTTTCACGCCCGTGCGAAAGCCGGGATCGAGGCCGAGCGTCGGGCGCGTGCCGGCAGGGGCGGCGAGCAGGAGATCGCGCAGGTTGCCAGCGAACACCTTTACCGCTTCGTCCTCGGCGAGCTGCCACAGCTTCATCTTCATATCGAGTTCGATGGAGAAGCGCAGCTTCGTGCGCCATGCCCAGCGCACCGTATCGAGCAGCCACTTGTCGCCGGGACGGCCCTTGTCCGTGATGCCGAAGGCCAAAGAAGTGCGGCCCTCGTAGCGGCTCACGTAGCCAGGCTCGGCGGCATCCTTGTCCTCTTCCATGCGGAGATCGAGGATCTCCTCCTTCTCGCCGCGGAAGAGCGCGAGAATACGGTGCGAGGGCAGCTTCGGCAGCGGCTCGGCGAAGTCGAAGTAATCGGCGAATTTCGCGCCGTCGTTCTGCTTACCGTCACGCACCTTCGAGGTGATGCTGCCGCGCTCCCAGTAGATGTCGCGCAAGGCCCCCAGAAGCTCCGCATTCTCAGCAAAACGCTCCACGAGAATGGAGCGTGCGCCTTCCAAAGCTGCTTCCGGCGTCGCTACTTCCTTCTCTGCATTCACGAAAGCGGCGGCCTCCGCCTTCGGATCGCGCTGGGGCTCGGCGAGGATGAGATCGGCGAGCGGCTCAAGCCCTGCCTCCTTGGCGATCTGCGCCTTGGTGCGTCGCTTGGGCTTATAGGGCAGGTAGAGGTCTTCGAGGCGCGCCTTGGTGTCGGCGCCGTTGATCTGAAGCGCCAACTCGTCGGTGAGCTTTCCCTGCTCGCGGATGCTGTCGAGGATCGACTTGCGGCGGTCTTCCATGTCGCGCAGGTAGCGCAGGCGCTCTTCCAGGGTGCGCAGCTGCGTATCGTCCAGGGTGCCGGTGACTTCCTTGCGGTAGCGCGCGATGAAAGGCACGGTCGAGCCGCCGTCGAGCAGGTCGACGGCCGCCTTGACCTGCCATTCCTGGACATTCAGTTCGCCTGCGATGCGCTGACCGATGGAAAGCATGGAAGTCTCCGAGTGAAGCATAAGGCGCGGCTTCTACGGTGCCGGACGGCCCTGGGTCAACGGTCTGTCCCCAGCTTCGGGGTCGCAGTGTCGGGTGACCTTAAGGGAGGTGGCTGGGCCGATTCTCGGAGAAAACGCTTGGCGTGTCGCGACTTGGCGTATAGACCGTCCGGCCCCTCACCGCCAGCCTCCCGGGTCCGCCATGTCCGCCTCCAACGATTTGTCCATCGGCATCGATTTCGGCACCAGCAACACCGTGGTGGCGATTGCCGATTCGCATGGGCATGTGGAGGCGCTGACCTTCGAGCATGGGGAGAACGCCCTCAAGGTCTATGTGACGGCCCTATGCTTCTGGGACGAGCGGCATGGCAATGGGTACCGCACCGAGGTGGAAGGCGGGCCGTGGGCGATCGACCAATTCCTGGAGGGCCTGCACGCCCACCGCTTCATCCAGTCCTTCAAGACCTTCGCGGGCAGCGCGACATTCCAGGAAACCCGCATCTTCCGGGAGCGCTATCGCTTCGAGGACCTGTTGAGCACCTTCCTGCGCACCCTAGCGCGCCATGGCGGCTCGCGGCTCGACTGGGGTGTCCGCAACGTGGTGATCGGCCGCCCTGTGCAGTTTGCGGGCTACAACGCGGATGACGATCTGGCGATGGCGCGCTACCGCGCTGCGTTCGGCAAGCTCGGGGCCGATCACGCCCGCTATGTCTACGAACCGGTCGGTGCGGCCTTCTTCTATGCGCGCCAGTTGGAGCACGATTCCACCGTTCTCGTCGCGGATTTCGGCGGCGGCACGAGCGACTTCTCCGTCATGCGCTTTTCCCGGAAAAGCGGTGCGCTGCGGGCGGAACCGCTCGGGCATTCCGGTATCGGCATCGCGGGCGATGCCTTCGATTACCGCATCGTCGACCGTGTCGTCTCGCCCCGGCTCGGCAAGGGCGGATCGTATCGCTCCATGGGCAAGATTCTCGCGATCCCCAATCACTACTACGCCAATTTCGCGCGCTGGAATCAGCTGGCGATGATGAAGGGCAGCGGGGATCTCAAAGAGCTGCGCGAGCTGGCCCGCGTGGCGCTCGATCCGGAGCCGCTCGAGAAATTCATCGACATCATCGAATACGATCTCGGCTTCGCACTCTATCGCGCCGTTTCGGCTACGAAAGTGGCGCTGTCGAGCCAGGACGAGACGGATTTCCATTTCCACGGCGAGGGCGTCGATATCAAGGCACGCATTGCCCGTGCGGATTTCGAGGGCTGGATCGCGGAGGATGTGAACCGGATCGCGGAGACGGTCGACCAGGTGCTGGCCAATGCCGGTGTGAAGCCAGGCGGCATCGACAAGGTCTTCCTGACCGGCGGTACGTCCTTCGTGCCCGCCATCCGCAATCTCTTCGTCGAGCGCTTTGGGGAGGAGCGGCTGGCCTCGGGCGATCAGTTCGAGTCGATTGCCTATGGATTGGCCCTGATCGGCCAGACCGAAGACCCTGGACGCTGGGCTATCCACAAAAGCTAGGCCGTTGAGAAATTAAATTACGCTTGCAGATAGGGAAATAAGCGCTTTACTTCGCGGGTGCAGCATGAACGCCTGAAGCGGAGCCGAACTGTGTCCCTGATCAATCCCGACGTGACGCCCGAGAAGGACCTCCCGCTCCGCGACGACATCCGATTGTTAGGACGGCTCCTCGGCGACACGATCCGCGAGCAGGAGGGTGAGGCGGTCTTCGATATCGTCGAGCGCATCCGCCAGACCTCGATCCGCTTCCATCGGAATGAGGATGAACATGCGCGGCGGGATCTCGAAACGCTCCTGGACTCCCTGTCACGGGGACGCACCAACCAGATCATCCGGGCCTATACTTACTTCTCGCATCTCGCCAATCTTGCGGAAGACCAGCATCACGTGCGCCGCTCCCGCGCCCATGCCATGGCGGGCGCCCATGCGATGGCCGCACCCGCTCCGCGCGAGGGCACCGTCGCTAGGGCGCTCAAGCTCGCCCAGGAGGCGGGTGTCAGTCAGGCGGCCCTGCAAGCCTTCTTCGCCTCGGCGCTCGTCTGCCCCGTTCTGACAGCGCATCCGACCGAAGTGCGCCGCAAGAGCACCATCGACCGCGAGATGGAAATTTCGCAGATCCTGGCGCAGCGCGATCGGAATGAGTTGACGCCGGAGGAGAAGGGATCAACCGAGGAGGCGTTGCGCCGCGCGATCCTGACTCTCTGGCAGACGAGCATCCTGCGCCGCAACCGGCTGAAGGTGATCGACGAGGTTGTGAACGGCCTGTCCTATTACGACTACACATTCTTCAAGGAACTGCCACGCGTCTATGCCTCGATCGAGGATCAGCTTTCCGCGATGGATCCTAAATGGGACAATGTGGAATTGCCCTCCTTCCTGCGCATGGGCAGCTGGATCGGCGGAGACCGTGACGGCAATCCCTTCGTGACGGCGGATGCCCTTCGTCAGGCGCTGCTGCTGCAGAGCAAGCACGCAATCGGCTCCTATTTGGAGGAGCTTCATTGCCTCGGCGCGGAGCTTTCGCTCGATGGGCGCTACGTCAGTGTCTCCGAGCAGGTGAAGGAACTGGCGGAGGCTTCCCCCGATCCGTCCCTGCACAGGCAGGACGAGCCCTATCGCCGCGCGATCACCGGAATGTACGCGCGTCTGGCCGCCACCGCGCAAGCCTTCGGCCATAACGACGTGACCCGTCACGCGGTCGGTGAAGCGCCCGCCTATGCCAGCGTGGAGGAGTTCGAAGGCGATTTGTCGATCCTGCATCGCTCGCTGGTTTCCAACGGATCAGGCTCGCTCGCGCGCGGCCGCCTGCGTCGCTTGCGCCGCGCCGTCGATGTGTTCGGTTTCCATCTCGCAAGCATCGATCTGCGCCAGAACTCCGACGTGCATCAGCGGGTCGTCGCGGAACTGTTCGAGAAGGCGGTTCCCGGTACGGCCTACGAAACGTTGGAGGAGGAGAAGCGCGTCGCCCTTCTGCTGGAAGAGCTGCGGACGCCGAGGCTTCTCACCTCGCCCTATCTCGAATATTCGCCGGAAACCACATCCGAACTTGCCATCGCCCATGAAGCCGCCAAGGCGCACCGCTTGTACGGACGCGCCAGCGTGCCGAACTATGTGATCTCGAAGGCGAGCGACCCGTCCGACATTCTCGAAGTCGCGCTGCTGTTGAAGGAAGCGGGGCTTTTGCGTTCGCGCGAAGGCGAGATGGCGGTCAACATCATTCCGCTTTTCGAGACCATCGCGGATCTGCGCAATTGCAGCGGCGTGATGGATAGTCTCTTCGCATTGCCGGACTACATGCGCCTCTTGCGCAGCCGCGATCAGGCGCAGGAGGTAATGCTCGGCTATTCGGACAGCAACAAGGATGGCGGCTTCCTCACCTCCGGGTGGGAACTCTACAAGGCCGAGATCGAGCTCATCGGCGTTTTCAAAAACCACGGCGTCGGTCTTCGTCTTTTCCATGGTCGCGGTGGTTCCGTCGGTCGTGGCGGTGGGCCGAGCTATCAGGCCATTCTCGCGCAGCCCGGCGGCGCGGTGCAGGGCGCAATCCGCATCACGGAGCAGGGCGAGGTGATCGCCGGAAAGTACTCGAACCCGGATCTCGGACGGCGTAATCTGGAGATCCTTGCGGCGGCGACACTCGAAGCGTCGCTTCTCCACTCAGGCCAGCCCGCACCGCGTGACGAATATCTGAAAGCGATGGAGGAGTTGTCGGACAGCGCCTACAAGGCCTATCGCGCTCTCGTTTACGAGACCGAAGGCTTCGAGCGCTATTTCTGGGAATCTACCGTCATCGGCGAGATCGCCAACCTGAATATCGGCAGCCGTCCCGCATCGCGCACGAATTCGCGGCGGATCGAGGATCTGCGCGCGATTCCGTGGGTGTTCGGCTGGGCGCAGTGCCGCCTCATGCTTCCGGGCTGGTACGGGTTCGGGTCCGCCATCAACGCGTTTCTCGAAAAGCATCCGGATACGGGCCTTGCGCTGCTGCAAGAGATGTACCGCGAGTGGCCGTTCTTCGAAGCGCTTCTGTCGAACATGGACATGGTGCTCGCCAAGAGCAACATCGCCATCGCGTCGCGCTATTCCAAACTCGTCGAGGACGAAGTCTTGCGCGAGGCGATCTTCCCGCGCCTGCGCCGTGAGTGGGAGGATTCGATCAGCACTCTGCTCTCGATCACCGGGCAGCAAGCACTCCTCGACAAGAACCCGCTTCTGGCACGCTCCATCCGCAACCGCTTCCCCTATCTCGATCCTCTAAACCACCTGCAGATCGAACTTCTGAAGCGGCACCGTTCGGGCGATGCGGACGAGCAGGTCGTGCAGGGCATTCACCTCTCCATCAATGGCATCGCGGCGGGCCTGCGCAACAGCGGCTAACCAGCGCAAGGGGGAACCCTCCCTCTATCGGTGAATTGAACCGATGCAGCGCTGATGGCGTCCCACGGCAAGGGCGGCCAAGCTTTGCGCGTTCAACGATGGAGAGAACCGATGCCACGTGGCGACAAGTCCGCCTATACGGATAAGCAGAAACGTAAGGCCGAGCATATCGAGGAATCCTACGAGAACCGTGGTGTCTCCGAGAAGGAGGCCGAGCGGCGCGCTTGGTCCACCGTGAACAAGCAGGATAGCGGCGGCAAGAAGAGCGGATCCGGGAAGCACTGATCGGCTTCTGATCACCACCAAGCTTTGCATCTGCCCGGCTCGTTCCGGGCAGTTTGCTGTCTACTTCCTGTGAACGCTCCTGCAAAAGCCAAGGTTGAGCCCGTGAGCCAATGCGGATAGGGATGAGTGACACGGTCGACACAACGGAGATTTGCGGCATGGACACGGGATTGAAGGGCAAGCGCGCGCTGGTACTGGGCGCGAGCAAGGGGCTGGGCTTCGGCATTGCCCAGGGCCTTGCGGAAGAGGGCGCGCGAGTTGCGATTGCCAGCCGGACGATGGACGGCTCGAAAGCCGCCGCGGACAAGATCGGGCGGGATGTGCTGCCCTTCATCTGCGACACGGGCAAAGCGGATCAGGTCGATGCTCTCGCCAAGGATGTGATGGACGCGCTCGGCGGCGTCGATATTCTCGTCCTCAACAGCGGTGGCCCGCCTCCCGGCAAGGCTCAGGGCGTTTCCTCGGATCAGTGGCGCCAGTCGTTCGACGGGATGTTCGTCAACCTCGTGCGCATCGCGGATATTCTTTTGCCCGGCATGATCGAGCGCAAGTTCGGCCGCATCATCTCGGTGATCTCCTCCGGCGTGATCCAGCCGATTCCGAACCTCGCGATTTCCAACGCGATCCGTCCCGCCCTCGTCGGCTGGGGCAAGACATTGGCAAGCGAAGTGGCGTCCTCCGGTGTGACGGTGAACGCCATCGCGCCCGGCCGCATCGCCACGGATCGTCTCAAGCAGCTCGATTCAGCCAATGCCGAGCGCACGGGCCGCTCCGTCGAAGATGTCGCCAAGGCTGCCCGCGCGGGCATTCCGGCGGGCCGCTATGGCGAGATCGAGGAATTCGCTGCCGCCGCCGTGTTCCTCGCCAGCGAGAAGGCCTCGTTCATGACAGGCTCGATCCTGCGCGTGGATGGCGGCCAGATATCGTCCGTGACCTGATGTCAGACGCGGAGCGAGGGGACTTCTCCTCGCTCCCCCCTTTCAGGCGATGGCGCCGGACACGTAAAGCAGGATGCCGGCGGTCGATGTGGCCGCCAGCACCGGCAGCATTCCGATCTTGAAGCGGAACATGGCGACGACGGCTGTGACCGACAGAAGGAGCGCCCAAGGGTCGACGCTGCTCAAGACGGGCATGTCGAGATCGAGCAAACCCCATTCGAGTGCGCGAACATCGCGGAAGATCGTGTGGATGCCGAACCAGATCGCGAGATTGAGAATGACGCCGACGACGGCGGCGGTGATCGTCGACAAAGCGCCGCTCAAAGCCTTGTTGCCGCGTAGGGTCTCAATGTAGGGCGCGCCGAGGAAGATCCATAAAAAGCAGGGTGCGAATGTCACCCATGTGGCGAGAAGGCCGCCGAGGGTTCCAGCCATGAGAGGGCTGAGCGTTCCGGGGTCGCGATAGGCGGCCATGAAGCCGACGAACTGCAGCACCATGATCAAGGGCCCCGGTGTCGTTTCCGCCATGCCGAGCCCGTCCAGCATTTCGCCGGGCCGCAGCCAGCCATAGGTTTCGACCGCTTGCTGCGCCACATAGGCGAGTACGGCATAGGCTCCGCCGAACGTGACCATGGCCATCTTCGAGAAGAAGACGGCAATCTCGCTGAAGACATCGTTCCTGCCGAAGATCATGAGCAGTGCCGCCACAGGCACGAGCCAGAGCGTCAACCACAGCGCAGCTACCCGAAGACTTCTTCCGAAGTTGGGTCGTGCATGGTCCGGAACACTTTCTCCGAGGAGATCGTCAGAGTCTTCCTCACCATTCGGGGCAGCGGCCATGAACGGGTTCATGCCAGCTCGCGCACCCAGAAAGCCAATGATGCCGGCTGTCAGGATGATGACAGGGAACGGGATTCCGAGAAAGAAAATCGCGATGAAGGCCGCTGCCGCAATCGCGATCATGGCCCGGCTTTTGAGCGCACGTTTTCCGATGCGCATCACCGCCTCGCAAACGATGGCGAGAACGGCGGCCTTCAATCCGAAGAACAGAGCCGCCACATAGCCGACATTGCCGAAGAGCGCATAAATCCAGCTCAAAGCCATGATGGCGATGATGCCCGGCAGGATGAAAAGCCCACCCGCCATCAGCCCGCCAAGGGTGCGGTGCATGAGCCAGCCTATATAGGTGGCCAGCTGCTGCGCCTCCGGTCCTGGCAGGAGCATGCAATAGTTGAGTGCATGCAGGAAACGCGCCTCGGAAATCCAGCGCTTTTCCTCAACGAGAATCCGATGCATCACCGCAATCTGCCCGGCCGGTCCGCCGAAGCTTAATGCGGCCACGCGAAGCCAGGTGCGGAATGCCTCGCTCAAGGAAACGCTGTGGTGAGGGGACTGCTGCGCCGTGCTTAGATCAGAGTCCTGCAGCATCATGCGCATCTCACGCCCCACTCTTTATAGAAGGCCAGTTGTGTGTTTCGCCGGTTGCGTCTCGGCTCCAGCGATAGAAGGCGTCGTACAACAAAAGCCCCGCTTCGAGCTGAGCGATGTCGTCCGCGAACATGCGCGACAGCCCCAGGGAGGCAGCAAGCAAGCCTGCGGCTTCAGGCGCAAGATCAAGCCGTGCCGTATCGGCTCCTCTGACGATCGTGGCAAGCCTTTGCAACGGCTCCGTCATAAGCCCGAACTCCTCGACCATCACATCGAACGTGCAGAGTTCGCCGCGATGACTCCAGAAAACATCGTCGCCATCTATATCGAAGGGCGTTGCTCCAAATCGTTCGGCGACAGCTTGGACTTCGGAGGGAGGAACAAACAAGAAGACGGCACTGGGATCGACAAAGCGGCGGATCAGCCAGGGGCAGGCGATGCGGTCGATTTTAGGCCTGGAGCGCGTAACCCAAACTGTCCGTCCGTGCGGATCACGGGGCGGCAGCTTTGCTTTCGGCACCATGGGTAAGCCGGCTTGCGACCATCCAAGAATGCCACCCTCCAATACATCGGAGGAAATTCCAGCATGCCGAAGCCAAGCTGCTGCTCCATGGCTGAGCTTGAGGCCTTTCTGGCACAACACCACGACGGAGCGTCCCGCAAATTCGTGGGACCATTCCGAAACCGTGTTGTACGGGCGTCGTATGGAGCCGGGCACCATACGAGGGTCGGAGCTATCATCCTCATCCGTGCTGACATTGATAAGCACAGGGCACTTGGGCGTGCCCACGAGGCGAGCGAGTTTTTCAGGTGTGATGGTGTTGAATGACGACATGGTGCATCCGTAAACGTTAGAGCGGATGCGATGCTTGGGCATGTCGCCTCGTGGGGAGATCGCGATCCCCATGAGGCTGATTAAATATCCGTTCGCTGAATCTGTCAAACTTTCTCGACGAGAGCCGAGCTTGATCAATGACGTCAGCTGCTTGGAACGAGAAGGCCATTCTCGACCAGCTTCGTCCAGACCTCCTCCGCATTCTCCGCGAAATGAACGAGGCTGCGGTCCGTCTCATTGACCATGCCGTGTTCGAGCAGGGCGTCGAACTTGATCACCGAGCGCCAGTAATCCCTCCCGAACAGCACGATCGGCAGCGCAGGCACTTTTCCCGTCTGGCGAAGCGTAAGAATCTCGAACAGTTCGTCGAGGGTGCCGAACCCGCCGGGAAACACCACGAGGGCATTGGCGCGCATGGCGAGGTGCATCTTGCGCATGGCGAAGTAGTGGAAGCGGAAGGTCAGTTCGGGCGTCGAATAGGGGTTGGGTTCCTCCTCATGGGGCAGGGTGATGTTGAAGCCGATAGAGGGCGCGCCGACATCGTATGCGCCTCGGTTGGCCGCCTCCATGATGCCGGGGCCGCCGCCCGTCGCGATTACGTTGTCGCGCAGGCCGCTATCCGTTTTCAGCGCGCCGCCGCGTTGCGAGGCGATGGCACCGAAGGCGCGGGCTTGCTCATACCAGAACGGGTGCTTGCCTGGCCCATCCTCGTGGATGCGCGCGCTTCCGAACACGACGATGGTCGAGCGCACGCCCCAGATGCGCAGGTTTTCTTCGGCCTTGGCATATTCCAGCTGGAAGCGGACGCCGCGCATGGTGTCGCCCAGCAGGAAATCCTGGTCCAGGGCGGCAAGGCGATAGGAGGCCGAGGCCAGATGGGCTGCGTTCGAAGGTTTGCCGTTATCCATCGGGAGAAGCTCCTATGATCCTCTCCCGATGGATAAGCACATCTCGAGCCGTCGGTTAAGAGCCTGTCGGAATAACCGGGATCTCCTGCGGACCGGAAGGAGGAATGCCGACCGGTTCCGCAGGGCTCGGCGACTCGCCCGGCGTGGTGGGCGGAACACCCAGGGGCTCACCCGGATCGGGAAGGCCTGCGGGGCCGGGTTCAGGATGAACGGGCTGGGGCGCAGGATTGGGCACGTCGGGCCGGGGCGAGGGATCGGGCACACCGGGTTGCGGCGGGTTGGGGTTCGGGGTGTCGGACATGGACCGGCATCCTTTCTTGGTGCTCAGTGGCGATACGCATGAGGGCATTCGCAACAGGGATCATGGGCGCAACGGAAGACGAGGAAGGATTGTTCCGGGCGGGACGGTTCCGCCCTTTTCCCTATAGGCCTCATCGGTCAGCCCGCTATATTGGCGGCCAAAGAGGGGCGGCGCGCCCCATGCAAGGGAGCCCCTGCCTGTGAAACATCTCTCCGTTCAGAATGCCGCCGAAATCCTGCCTGCCGATGGCTATCGCGGGGCGCTTGCGGGCCGTGTCTGGCGTCCTGAAGTCGGGCCGTGCATCGTCGCGATCCGCGAGGATGGTGTCTTCGACATCTCGATGCTGCATCCCACCATGAGCGAGCTTGCGGCGCTGTCTGATCCGGGGCAGGCGCTCAAAGCCGCTCGGGGCGAGTGGGTCGCATCCCTTGAAGAGATCATCGCGAATACGCCCATTGAGCGCCGCGATCCTTCGAAGCCGTGGCTTTTGGCGCCCATTGATCTTCAGGTCATCAAGGCTGCCGGCGTCACCTTCGCGGTCTCCATGCTGGAGCGCGTCATCGAGGAGCGGGCGCGGGGCGATGCGAGTGCGGCGGCTGCCATTCGCGCGGAGGTCCTGCGTCTCGTCGGCGACGATCTGAGCCGCCTGAAGCCGGGTTCGCCCGAGGCGATGGAATTGAAGAAGGTGCTGATGGCGCAGGGCGCGTGGAGCCAGTATCTCGAAGTGGGCATCGGGCCCGATGCGGAGGTGTTCACGAAAGCCCCGACCCTCTCCGCCGTCGGCGCTTTCATGGATGCGGGCCTGCATCCCAAATCCACTTGGAACAACCCTGAGCCGGAAGTGGTGGTGGTCGTGACGGCAGACGGCAGGATCGTCGGCGCGACGTTGGGCAATGATGTGAACCTGCGCGACTTCGAAGGCCGCTCCGCCCTGCTGCTTTCGAAGGCCAAGGACAACAACGCATCCTGCTCCCTCGGCCCGTTCATCCGCTTCTTCGACGAGAGCTTCTCGCTCGATGACGTGCGCCGGACGACAGTGACGCTCACGGTCGAGGGCGGGGACGGTTTCAAGCTCGAAGGCTCGTCCTCGATCACGAAGATCAGCCGCGATCCGGAAGATCTCGTGGCGCAGACGCTGGGGCCGCACCACCAATATCCTGATGGATTCGTACTGTTCCTCGGGACGATGTTCGCGCCCACGAAGGACCGTGACGATGCGGGGATGGGATTCACGCACAAGACCGGCGATATCGTCACCATCGCCGCACCGGAACTGGGCATGCTCATGAATCGCATGAAGCCGAGCTCCGAGTGCGAGCCGTGGACGTTCGGACTGCACGCGCTCATGCGCAATCTCGCGTGGCGCGGATTGCTCAATCAATCGGTCGAGACCTGATCTCGAAGGATGTGCGTCAAAGGTGTGAGACTCCTGTCTCGCACCGAACGATGTTGCCAAACGGGTTAACCCCGTTTGCAAATCCTTTGGCGATAATTGTTTGCTCCATTGAACTTTGCCTTTGGAACGCCATCATAAGCGCTCACTGAGTACTTGAAACCAACACGAACGAAGCTACGTCGAATCGGAATGTTGTTGTGTGTCGATTGAAGGCTTGATCGACACTATTCATGTGAATTGAAACTACATTCTGTAATCGAGAACGCAGCGAATTCTGTAGGCTAGCGGGTAATTCTACTCATTGTATCAGAGAGCATAAAATGGTTGCTTACAGACGTTATCTCATTGCTTCATCTCTTGCGCGCTTGATCCGTAAGGAGAGGGGGGGCAATCGCGTCACCGAGGGCCATTTCCCGAACCAGGCCGACCGCAGTTCCTTCGTGATCGTGGACGGCGACAAAGGCAGCCTCGTTCTGTTGCAGAAGGGCGCCAACGGCCCGGTGGAGGAGCGCACGGATGTGCCGCGCGCCCACGCCGAAGCGCTGCTCGATGTGACGCCCGGCAAGCTCGATTACCTGCTGACCCATCTCACCGTCGGCACCCGCGACATTCAGATCGCGCGCTTCGTGACACCCGGTCCCTTCGACATGATCTCGGTCTCCTTCGAGAGCGAGGAGGAGGCGAAGGATTTCCGTCCTCTGTCATGGTTCGGGCCGGACGTTACGGCTGATGCAACCTACCAGAACCGCTCCATCGCGCTGGAAGGGCTGCCCCAGATGCCTGACGTTGCCCTGTCGAACGCAGCGCTCAACAGCTTGCTCGACACCCTGGAGAACCGCTACAGCTCTTCGCGTTCCTATTCGCCCGCGCATCAGATGCGGAATGCCGCCGAGGTCGAGGTCTTGCAGAACGAGCCCGTTGCCGCACAGGGCAAGTCCGCAGGGCAAGCGACGCCTCCGGTCGTGACCGATGTGGAGGTCGCGGAGGACGAGAACGATCTTAACCTCAKCATCGAGGACAACGTCATTCGCGAACTCGCGCGCTCGCTGCGTCCGCAGCGCCGCTAAGATCATAAAAGGTGGTCTGCAGCTTCGGTTGCAGGCCACCTTTCTCTTTTCAGCTCGGCAGGACGATGCAGCTGCCTCCGAGCTTGCGGATATCCCGACACAATTCCTCCGCCATTTGGCGTGTCTGCGCCGGAGCCCTCACCCGATAGAAGGTTCGGCTCCCGCGATAGCGCAGACGCGTGCCGATGATCATGGGCCGCGAATCCTTCAGCAGGGACGCATAGGATTGGCTTGCGCGCTGGAAGCTTGCGAGCGCGCGCGCTTTCGAAAAATTGCCTGCCAGCTGGACGCCCCAGGGCGCGAAGGGCGCTTCCAGCACCTCGCCGCGACCGGGCAGGCGGAGCGTGGCAACGACCTGATGGCAGCTTTCCGGGTCGGTCTTCTTCTCGGCTGCGGTCCCCGATGCATCCTTTGCATCCTTGGCCCATTCCTCCGCCTCCCGTCCCGTGATGGTCAGAACGTAGTGGCTCGTCTCGAAGGGCAGCTGTCCCCGGCCGGCCAGCCAGGCGCTCACCCGCGCCGGACCGCCATTATAGGCGGCCGCCGCGAGCCCCAGATTGCCGAACTGGCCTGACAGCTGCGCGATGAGCTCTGCAGCCTTCGGAATGGCCTGCTCCGGATCGAAGGGGTCGCTTAGACCCCGCTCCCTGGCCGTGCCGGGCATGAACTGCGCGACGCCCTGCGCTCCCGCCCGACTGACGACACCGGTGCGAAACGAGCTTTCCTGCCAGATGAGCTTGGTCAGGAAGTCCCGTGGGATCTGATGGTCTTTTGCTGCTCCCTCAATGAGCCGGCAGAGCGCCTGATCGACGGTTTCGCCCGACGAGCCCGAACTCGCCCAGGCGGCGCTGCAACCAATCAGGCCTGCACAGAACAGCGGCAGCGCGAACCGCATGAAAGACCTCGCTGGAACGGACAAGATTAAAGATAGGCGATCATCCGCCCTGCCAAGAGCACGACGATCCAGGCGAGGACAGAAACGAGAGCGTAGACGCGCGCTTCAGGGGGTAGAACGTTGCCTCTCAGGGCCGAGCCGAAACGGACGTGGAAAAGCGCGACATTGACGAGACCGAGCGCGATGAAGGCGAGCTTCACATAGAAGGCCGGATTGGTGCCGAGCGCGCGGGCCTCCACCGCCAGCAGCAGGAGGCCGGTCGGGATCTGGATCGCCAAGCCTGTCGCCGCCAGCGGAATGGCATAGCGGCCGACCTGATGCGCGTTCTTGCCTTGCTCGGCCAGAACCTTCAGATCGAAGACGGCGATGCCGCCGACCACGAAGGCCGCGCCCAGAACGTGAAGCAGGTTCGCCAGAGTATAAAGCCAGGCAGAATGGCGGCCCGCATGGCCAAGTCCGGACGATTCGAGTGCTGCGAGCAAATCGACGTACATTGGTGGCCTAGCGTAGCTCGTAGGTCTTGCCGTTGACGGTGATCCGCTCCGCCCTCAGTTCCGCTTCCTCGCGGGTCGAGGGATAGCCTTCGAGACTCACCTGAGTGCCGGGTTTCAGCATGTCGGGCTGAAGGCCGCGTGCGTTCATGCGGAAGGGCGGGGCCAACACGGCATGCCAGCTCTTGTTCTGGTATGTGACCACGAGCATCACGTGAGGGTTCTGCCATTCGACGCTCTGGACTGGGCTCGTCACCGACAGGGTTCTGGAAGCATCGTAGCTGCCCCAGCCATGATGGGCATAAGCTAAACCACCGGTCGTCAGCGCTCCGAGCAGGCACAGAACGGACAAGGAATACCTCATGGTTATGTGCTCCCGTGCTGGTCGGGATCCGTGATCCCTTCACTGCCAGAGTTTGGGCCCATACAGGCTCCGTCAAGGCGCTCAGGTGCGGATTGGAGGGCATATCAGGCGCTTGTGATCGGCGCCGATTGACCTGTGCCCGCTCGCGATGGATATCCTGCGCACACGAATCATCCCATTCAGGTGCAGTATGTCCTCGTTCTTCAAAGGTTTATGGGCTCGGCTCGGCGGCTCCGGTGACGGCACCCCCGCGTCCGAGCCTCTGGCGGAAGCGGTGGAGTACAAGGGCTTCCGTATCCGGCCCGCGCCCTATCCCGCCAAGGGACAGTTCCAGACCGCCGGCGTGATCGAGAAGGACTTCGAGGCCGGGATGAAGGAGCATCGCTTCGTGCGCGCCGAAACCCATGCCAGCAAGGATGACGCCGCAACCTTCGCCATTGCGAAAGGCAAGCAGATCATCGACGAGCAGGGCGACCGAGTCTTCTCCTGAAGCCTATCCTCGGCTGCGGCTGCCCCGGCTCTCGGCATAGACCTTGGTGAATTCCGCGCCGAACAGCAGGATCAGCGAGGAATAGTAGATCCACAACAGGATCGTGATGATCGATGCGGCTGCGCCGTAGCTCGATGCGATGTTGCTCTTGCCCAGATAATAGCCGATCAGGAACTTGCCGATCGTGAACAGCAGTCCGGTGACGAGCGAGCCGATCCAGACATCGCCCCACTCGATATCCACCGCTGGCAGAAGCTTGAAGATCATCGCGAACAGAAAGACCGCGATGGCGAAGGAAACCAAGCTGTTGAGGAAGCTCAGGAGCGCCGCCGCGCCGGAGAAACTGGGCTCCATATAGGAGCCGATGGCGGACAATCCCGCATCGATGATCAGCGAGACGAGAAGCAGAAAGCCGATTCCGAGCACGAGGCCCAAGCTGAGAAGCCTTGTGTGCAGGAAATCGAATACCCCATAGCTTTGTGGAGGCTTGGCTTTCCAGACGATGTTCAGGTCGTCCTGCAACTCCACCACGGCGCCGGTCACGAGAAGCAGGAAGGTGACGATGCCGACCGTCATACCGACAATTCCGGAGCCCACATTGCTGGCGCTGACGATCATGGCCTCGAGCGCGGAAGCCTCGTTCTTCCCGATCAGCCCGCCGAGCTCCGAGACGATGGCGCCCTGTGCGGCCTCCCGCCCGAAAGCCAGCCCCGCGACCGCGATGGCGGCCAACAATATCGGAGCCAGCGAAAAGACCGTGAAGAATGCGATGGAGGCGCCTAGGCTCATGGCGCGGTCATTCCACCAGCCCGCAAACGCCGCTTTCAGAAGCCGCCCAATATCGGAAAGCATGCCTGTGCCGTTTCTCTTGCTGCTCTCATGGGGCGAAAGCCTGAGCGTTGCCTTGGCTGTTAACCGGCAGCTGCTTGATTGTGTTCCTCAACAGGCCTCGGCCTGTTGAGGGACGTCACAATCGAACGCAGGCTTGGTCAGGCTGCGTCCTGCTTCAGCGATTTCATATCAATCACGAAGCGATATTTGACATCGCTTTTCAGCATCCGCTCATAGGCCAGATTGATGTCCTGGATCGGGATCATTTCTACCTCGGCCGTGATGCCGTGCTTGGCGCAGAAATCGAGCATTTCCTGAGTCTCCGCGATGCCTCCGATCAAGGATCCTGCGAGCTGGCGCCGCTTCATGATCAGGTTGAACACGGTCGTGGCAGGATGCGGCTCCGCTGGAGCTCCGACCAGAACCATGGCGCCATCCCTGGCAAGAAGGACGAGAAGGGTGTCGAGGTCATGCGGCGCGGCGACGGTGTCGAGGATGAAGTCGAAGCTGTTGACGTGCGCCGCCATCGCCTCCTTGTCCTTCGATACGACGACTTCGTGGGCACCGAGCGCCAAGGCATCCTCACGCTTGTTGGGCGATGTGGTGAACAGCACCACATGCGCGCCCATGGCACGGGCGATCTTGACCGCCATGTGCCCAAGGCCGCCGAGGCCGACGACGCCGACCTTCTGGCCGGGCTGAACCCGCCAGCGACGCAAGGGGGAGTAGGTCGTGATTCCGGCGCACAGAAGCGGCGCCGTTGCCGCAGGATCGAGCCCTTCCGGAATGCGCAGCACGAAGCTCTCATCGACGGTGATGCTATCGGAATAGCCGCCATAGGTATTGGCGCCGGTGCCTTGCTCCGGGCCGTTATAGGTGCCCGTGAAGCCGATCTCGCAGTATTGCTCCAGGCCCTCCTGGCAGCTGCGGCAGGTGCGGCAGGAATCCACCATGCAGCCGACGCCGACGAGGTCGCCTTCCTTGAAGTTCTTCACCCCGCCGCCGACGCGAACGACGCGGCCCACGATTTCGTGACCGGGCACGCAAGGATAGTTGGTGCCGCCCCACTCGGCGCGAGCCGTGTGGAGATCGGAATGGCATACCCCGCAATAGAGAATTTCGATCTGAACGTCGTTTTCTTTCGGGTCCCGTCGCTCGAAGCTGAATGGCGCGAGGGGAGTCGATGCATCCTGGGCGGCATAGCCGAAAGCTTTGATCACAGGAGTCTCCAATGTCTTTGAGGAATGGCGAAGCGTCTGCAGCGTGCGAGGTCGCGAAGGCAGCGACTAGAACGATAGGTTAGACATGTCAGGCGTCAACCTGCGCTCCGTCAATGTCTGCCCGATGAAGGTGCAAGCGGATGTCATCTCAGGCGCATTGGTACTACGCCCGCACGGTCATAAAGATATATTGTAACGCAGTTTCTGCGGTGCCGATCTGGTTTTGGCCGGCTATCGATCCTATCTAATAAAGAGGTGCTTCTTACCGTTCAGGCGCTCGCTCAAGGAACGCTTGTTACGGCGGCAAAGCAGCACAGTGGATTTCAAGCGACTGTGAGAAACTTTATCTTGCCGACAGTGCTGCAATCCGCGAGGCTGGGATTAGCAAAGACGGCTTGCTTCCGGTCATGGAAGCCACGCACCAGATCCTGGGCACCCGTGACCGCGTTGAGTTACGCCGCATTAAGGGGATGTCGCCAAAGTACGATCTGACGCATCATCGCACCACGGGGTCCGGGCAACCTTAGCGGTGCACGATAGTTATCTCTGAGAGGGATCTGATTTCGGTGGCGCTATGCATCATTCCGACGACCTGTTCTCGAGTTTCCTGAAGTCCTACGAAAACCGCCGCGAGGCGGAGATGTCTCTTGCGGAATACCTGGCCGGGTGCCGCGACAATCCCATGATGTACGCAAGCGCTCCGGAGCGCATCCTGGCGGCAATCGGCGAGCCGGAGCTTGTCGATACCTCCCGCGATGCGCGCCTTGGGCGCATCTTCATGAACCGCACGATCCGGGTCTATCCCGCTTTCTCCGAATTCTACGGAATGGAAGAGACGATCGAGATGATCGTGAGCTTCTTCCGCCATGCCGCCCAAGGCTTGGAAGAGCGCAAGCAGATCCTCTACCTGCTCGGCCCCGTCGGCGGCGGCAAATCCTCTCTGGCGGAGCGCCTGAAAGCTCTGATGGAGGTGCATCCGATCTACGTTCTCAAGGCGGGCGATGAGATCAGCCCCGTTTTCGAGAGTCCCCTTGCACTCTTCGATCCCGAACAGATGGGTGACGATCTCGAGGAGCGGTATGGCATCCCCCGGCGGCGCCTGACCAACCTGCTTAGCCCCTGGGCCATTAAGCGGCTCGACGAGTTCCGGGGCGACATCTCGAAATTCCGCGTGGTGAAGGTCAATCCGTCGCGCCTGCGCCAGATCGCCATCGCCAAGACCGAGCCCGGCGACGAGAACAATCAGGACATTTCGTCACTCGTCGGTAAGGTCGATATCCGCAAACTCGAAACTCTCTCCCAGGCCGACCCGGATGCCTATAGCTATTCCGGCGGCCTCAACCGCGCCAACCAGGGCATTCTCGAATTCGTCGAGATGTTCAAGGCGCCGATCAAGATGCTTCATCCCCTGCTCACTGCGACGCAGGAGAGCAATTACGTCGGTACGGAAAATATCGGCTCCATTCCGTTCACCGGCATCGTCCTTGCGCATTCGAACGAGGCCGAGTGGCAGAGCTTCAAGTCCAACAAGAACAACGAGGCGTTCATCGATCGTATTTACGTGATCAAGGTGCCCTACTGCCTGCGCGTCATGGAGGAGCAGCGGATCTATGAAAAGTTGATCCGGGGCTCCGAGCTTGCGGAGGCACCCTGTGCTCCGGCAACGCTGGAAATGCTGGCGCGCTTCTCCGTTCTCTCGCGCCTGCGTGCGCACGAGAACTCCAACTTCTATTCGAAGATGCGGGTCTATGACGGCGAGAGCCTGCGCGAGGTCGATCCACGAGCGCGCAGCCTTCAGGAATACAAGGACGCGGCGGGCGTCGATGAAGGCATGGACGGAATCTCTACCCGCTTCGCCTTCAAGGTGCTGGCGGCAACCTTCAACCATGATACGATCGAGGTGGCGGCCGATCCGGTTCACCTGATGTACGTGCTCGAGCAGTCGCTGCGCCGGGAGCAGCTGCCGACTGATGTAGAGCGGCGCTACCTCGAGTTCATCAAGGCGGATCTCGCGCCGCGCTATGCCGACTTCATCGGGCACGAGATTCAGAAGGCCTATCTCGAATCCTATCACGATTACGGCCAGAACCTCTTCGACCGCTACGTGTCCTATGCCGATGCCTGGATCGAGGATCAGGACTTCAAGGATTCCGACACTGGGCAGCTGCTCAACCGCGAACTCCTGAACCAGGAATTGACCAAGATCGAGAAGCCGGCGGGCATCGCGAACCCGAAGGACTTCCGCAACGAAGTGGTCAAGTTTTCCCTGCGCTCACGGGCGGGCAATAGTGGCCGCAATCCGTCATGGACGAGCTACGAGAAAATCCGCGACGTGATCGAGCGCCGCATGTTCTCGCAGGTCGAGGAATTGCTGCCCGTCATCAGCTTCGGATCGAAGAAGGACAGCGAGACCGAGAAGAAGCACGGTGAGTTCGTGAAGCGCATGATGGAGCGAGGCTATACCGAGCGTCAGGTTCGGCGCCTGGTGGAATGGTACATGCGCGTGAAGCAGGCAGGCTGACACACACGGAGGCAGAGCAGGCTTTCCTATGTACATCATCGACAGACGCCTCAATCCAGGCGGCAAAAGCCTCGCCAATCGCCAGCGCTTCCTTCGTCGTGCCAAAGCTCAGATCCAACGCGCCGTGCGCCAGACGGCTGGAGACCGTGACATCACCGACCTTGAACGGGGTGGCGAGATCTCGATCCCGGCCGACGGCGTCCGGGAGCCGAGTTTCCGCCGCTCCGGCGAAGGTGGTGTCAACAATCACATCCTTCCAGGCAACAAGCGCTTCGTCGAAGGCGACACCGTCGACCGGCCGCCAGGCGGCGGCGGAGAGGGAGGCTCGTCCGCCGGCAACGGCGGAGGAGGTGAGGACGATTTCCGCTTCGCCCTGACGCGCGACGAATTCCTCGACTTGTTCCTGGAGGATCTGGAGCTTCCAGATCTTGCCAAGCGCCGTCTCGCCACGGTCGAGGTGAAGGGCCTGCGGCGCGCGGGCTATTCGGTCACCGGTTCGCCGGTGAACCTGGCGCTCCTGCGCTCCATGCGCAACGCGCTCTCTCGGCGGATCGCTATGCGGCGGCCCAAGGCTGCCGAACTGATCCATCTTCAGGAAGAGATCGCGCTGCTTGAAGAGCAGGGAGAGACGGAGAAGCTTCTGGAATTGCGGGAGCGGCTGGAAAAGCTCCAGCTTCGCTCACGCCGCTTCCCTTACATCGATCCGCTCGACCTGCGCTATCGCCGCTTCGAGCCGATTTCCCGGCCCGTAGCGCAGGCGGTCATGTTCTGCCTCATGGACGTGTCGGGCTCCATGACCGAGCACATGAAGGATCTCGCCAAGCGCTTCTACATGCTGCTCTACATCTTCCTGACACGGCGCTACAAGCACGTGGAGATCGTCTTCATCCGCCACACCCATGAGGCGAAGGAAGTGGATGAGGAGACGTTCTTCCACAGCCCCGAAACGGGTGGCACGGTGGTGTCCTCCGCGCTTCGTGAGATGGAGAGAATTGTCGCCGAGCGGTATCCGCCTGAGAACTGGAACATCTACGCAGCCCAGGCCTCGGATGGAGATAATTCTCCCAATGACGGATCGACGAGCGCCAATCTTCTGAAGGACGTGATCCTGCCGGCGTGCCAGTATTATGCCTATCTTGAGGTCGGCAGCGATCATGACCGGATGCAGGCCGGGTTCATCAACCACAAGACGTCCCTGTGGCAGACCTATGAGGCGCTGCAGGAGGATGGTGCCAATATCGCCATGCGCAAGGTCAATCACCGCCGCGAGATCTACCCCGTGTTCCGTGAGCTTTTCCGGCGGCGTGATGCCGAGACAAGGGTCCCATGAGCGTCATCGACAAGGACACGCTGCTTTACCACGGCGCGGACTGGGATTTCGGAGCCATCCAGCGGATCTACGATGCGGTCGAGCGTATCGCCGTCGATGAACTCGGCCTTGACGCCTACCCCAACCAGATCGAGGTGATTACCGCCGAGCAGATGCTCGATGCTTATTCTTCCGTCGGCATGCCTCTGTATTACAAGCATTGGTCCTTCGGTAAACGCTTTGCTACCCATGAAGCGGGCTATCGCCAGGGACTCATGGGGTTGGCTTACGAGATCGTCATCAACTCGAACCCGTGCATCTCCTACATCATGGAGGAGAACTCGGCGACGATGCAGACGCTCGTGATCGCGCATGCCGCCTTCGGCCACAATCATTTCTTCAAGAACAATYATCTGTTCAAGGAATGGACGGATGCGGACGGCATCCTCGATTACCTCGATTTCGCCAAGAGCTATATCGCCCGCTGCGAGGAGCGCTACGGCCACGCTGCGGTGGAGCGGGTCCTCGATGCAGCCCATGCGTTGATGTCCCACGGCGTTCATCGCTATCCCCGCAAGAAGCGGCCGGATTTGCGCTCGGAAGAGCGGCGCGAACGCGAGCGCCAACTCCATCGCGAGCAGACCTTCAACGATCTCTGGCGCACGGTTCCATCAAAGGCAGGCGTGGCGAAGGCCCAAGTGAGCGAAGACCGGCGGCGTGCTCTGCTCGAACTGCCGCAGGAGAACCTTCTCTATTTTCTGGAAAAGTCGGCGCCGCGCCTTCAGCCCTGGCAGCGTGAAATCCTGCGCATCGTCCGCCAGATCGCGCAGTATTTTTATCCGCAGCGCCAGACCAAGGTGATGAACGAGGGCTGCGCCACCTATTGCCATTACCGCATCATGACCCGGCTTCACGAAACCGGGCAGATCAGCGACGGCGCCTTCCTGGAATTCCTACAATCTCACACCAACGTGACGCGCCAGCCCGAATATGACGACCCTCATTATGGCGGCATCAATCCCTATGCTCTCGGCTTCGGCATGATGCAGGATATCGAGCGCATCTGCACGCGACCGACCGATGAGGATCGCGCTTGGTTCCCCGACATCGCAGGCAAGGGCAACGAGATGGCGGTTCTGCGCGATATCTGGGCCAATTACCGCGATGAAAGCTTCATCTCGCAATACCTGAGCCCGAACCTGATCCGGCAATGGCGCATGTTCCACCTCATCGACGATCCGGATCGGCCCGACTTGAAGATCGAGGCCATCCACGATGAGCGTGGCTACCGGCGCCTGCGTCGCAGCCTGTCTCGCGAATACGATGTGGGCTGGAGCGATCCGGACATTCAGGTGGTCGATGTGGATCTCGCGGGCGACCGCCGCCTCATCCTTCACCATCACGTCCTCAGCAAGAACCTGCTGCACAAGGACGACGCCCAGCGTGTCCTCCAGATGGTGGCCAATCTCTGGGGCTACGACGTGGTTCTGAAG